>JAFTAG010000246.1 GCA_017458655.1 Ruminiclostridium sp.
CTGAAATGCCTATTACCGGAACTCCCGTTGTTGCAATAAAAGTAGGTCCGAGATTGCCGTAAACGCCTACTGTTTCAGGTTCGCTGGCATTTACAAATTTGATCATGGTATCTCTGAATGTGTTCCAGTCCCATTCTCCGTTTTCATAAAGCTCTCTCGGCTTGGTTATGCCAAATTCATCAAAGCGTGCTCCGCTGTAGAATACATAATCGGAAAAGCGGTCGCAAACCACGGATAATAGTAATGCTTACCGTTCCAGCTATGCTGCTCGACAAGCTCTTCAAAGCCCTCCCACTGCGGGAGCGACAGGTCGATGTAGTCGGTCAGATCCTCATATACATTTTTGGTGATCAGAAGCGGGAAGGTCGTATCGTCCTTATCAACGAGGTCGGGGGAATCTCCGCTCGAAATAAGCACCTGAAGTCTCTCTATACGCTCGTCCCACGCACACTGCAAATAGTCTATCTTGCCGCCGTAAGTCTCCTCAAACAGTTTTACTGCCGGTTTTATGTCTCCTGCTGTACGCATATCATAATAACCGAGATATACGAGGTTCGGATTTTCAAGCTTTTCCGCGTCCTCATCTACATACTGCGCCATATCTACGGGGTTTTCGATGTCGTCGTCAAGGGTGTTGACGGTAGTGGCGGCTGTTGTTGTCGTAGCCTGAGTACCGTTATCTCTTGCAGTCGTGCTTTCGCTGCATGATGAAGCGAATACTGCCAGTACCGCGCATAATGATAGTGCTGTGAGCTTGCCTGTTTTTTTCATGATAACTGTCCTTTCTGTAAATAGTTCATTGAGTTTATTGCTTGCTTCTTCCCAAAGAAGGAATTTCCATAAGTTCTTTAAGCATTTCCTCGTCATTATAGGTGAGGGTCTTCCGGTTGTAGAATGTATCCTGTGTATCCCACAGCACCGGAAGCATTCCGCGTATATATGTCTCACGGCATACATCTACCATGTAAGCACGCTTGACCTCCTGCGTCTTGTTCTTGCCGAAGCAGCCGTATTCCCCGACTATAACGGGATATCCCTTATCCGCAAAGGTGGTCTTCATCATATCGAGCAGAGTGTTAAGCTCCTTTATATCCGCATCGGAGCCCCATGTTGTCTTTGCCTTGCCCCAATCCGCGTCTGCCTCAAGTATCGTCAGCGTCGAGGGCGAATAGTAGTGAATAGAAACAGCGAGCCTGTTCTGCGGGTCGGTGGGCATAACATACATTTCATCGCAGGTGCGCTCAATGCTTGTATAATAGCCGGCTATCAGCAGATGACGCTTTTCGTTGTTGCCGCCGGAGGCTCTGATAATGTCAACGAAGGTCTGATTGAGCTTGTTTAAGTAGCCGTAAGCCTCGGCTTTACCCTCTGTGCTGCTTCCGTACTGGTTCCATACGCTGTCCCAGCCGCCTTCCTCATTCATCGATTCAAACATCAGCCTGTCGTCATAATCCTTGAAGGATTCCGCTATCTGCTCCCACAGACGGGTATAGTGCGTTAGACATTTTTCCTCGTCCTTCGGCATATCGGCTATCCAGTTCTCGTGGTGCATATTCAGAATGACATACATATCATTGTCGAGTATCCAATCCACGACCTGATGTATTCTTGCGTCATATTCCGCGCTTATCGTGTAGTCTTTCTCGTCCATAAGGTTTGACCAGTTTGCCGGCAGTCTTATTACTCCGAAGCCCGCGTCCTTATAGCCCTTTATCATTTCCTCGGTTATTATGGGACTGCCCCAGCATTTCTCATAATCGCTCACGCTGCCGAATTCGATCCAGCTTCCGGTCGCTTCAAAGGTGTTTCCGAGATTTATGCCGAGCCCCATTTCCTCGATAAGCTCCTGAGTTGTTATATCCCTCATAGCGGGAACTGCCGGAGCGGTCTCCGCCGTATTGTCGGACGCAGACTGTTCAGCTCCGCTTGCAGCACAGCCCGACAGTGCCATACATACTGATGCAAATATCGAACATATCCTGACCGCTTTTGCGGTATCGAACAACATATTAAGCATACCTGTGACCTTCCTTTCTATCTCACGAACACGAACGCTTCAAGCTCAAACAGATCTCGACCTTCAAACATATCCTTAGCCCAGCCCTCGTAGCCGCTCACCGCTTTAAGGAATAAGCTGTGCCGCCCCTTGATCGCGGGCAGCTCCGCGCTCGCTGTCATATCGTCCTCACTGAATATTGCTTCTCCTATCGGGTCGCTGTCGCTGCTGTCAAGGTGAATGGTTATTCTGCCCTTGCTTCCGCAGCCGCGCAGTCTGAGCCTTACCGAATACGGATCGTCATCATTGCCGAAATCGAAGTATTTCCAGCCCATGACACAGCCGTCCTTAATATCCGTTATATATCTTGTGAAGATATTCCTTTCCCGGATATAGCAGCCGCCCTTCAGTACA
>JAFTAG010000247.1 GCA_017458655.1 Ruminiclostridium sp.
AAAATGCTGAAAAAAGGCGAAGTTGAAGAAGTTATTGAACTTCTCGAAGAATCCGTAAACGATAAAGGTAAGGAACAACAATAATACAGCGTTTTCTATCCCCGCCGGAGGCGGGGATAGAAAACAAAAATAATTTCAAAAAAGGAAGGAACACAGCAATGGAAAAGAAAGAACAGCTCTACGAAGGAAAAGCAAAGAAGGTCTTCGCGACCGATGACCCCGATCTCGTTATCGTCTCCTACAAGGACGACGCGACAGCCTTCAACGGCCTCAAAAAAGGCACTATCGAGGGTAAGGGCGTTATCAACAACAAAATGACCAACTATATGTTCGGCCTGCTCGAGAAGGAGGGCGTTCCCACCCACCTCGTAAAAGAGCTCAGCGACCGCGAAACGCTCGTTAAGAAGGTCGAGATAGTACAGCTCGAGGTCATCATCAGAAATGTCGCCGCCGGAAGCTTCTCGAAGCGTATGGGCGTTGAGGAGGGCAAGGCTCTGCTCACACCTATCCTCGAATACAGCTACAAGAACGACGACCTCGGCGACCCGTTCATCAACGATTACTACGCTCTCGCGCTCGGTATCGCCACAAAGGAAGAGCTCGACACTATCGCAAAGTACGCGTTCAAGGTAAACGAGTTCATGTTGAAATACTTCAAGGAGATCGGCATCGACCTTATCGACTTCAAGATCGAGTTCGGCCGCTTCAAGGGTCAGATACTCCTCGCGGACGAGATCTCGCCCGATACCTGCCGCTTCTGGGATTCCAAGACCCACGAGAAGCTCGACAAAGACCGCTTCCGGAGAGACATGGGCGGCGTAGAGGACGCTTACAAGGAGATCAGACGCCGTATTTTCGGTGAATAAAAAGCTTCGTTAAGAGAACAAGACTATAGATTTTGCAATACAATATCTATTGGGTGCAGCGTCACGCTGCCGCGGGTCAAGGGGCGCGCAGCCCCTTGTGCTGTCTGCAAAGACAGTCTGTCAGAATGTTCCATTCTGACAGACACTCTGCACCACACTCTGAAAGGATCAACACATGGGCGGATTTTTTGGGGCAATTTCCCACAAAGACTGTATTTCCGACGTATTTTTCGGAACGGATTATCACTCTCATCTCGGCACGAGACGCGGCGGCATGGCTGCATACGACCCGGAGCTGGGATTTCAGAGAGGCATACACAGCATTGAGAACTCGCCGTTCCGTACAAAGTTCGAGAGTGACGCGGCAGGCATGAGGGGTAAGCTGTGTATCGGCTGTATCAGCGATACCGACCCGCAGCCTATACTTGTTACGTCTAAGCTCGGACTGTACGCAATATGCAGTGTAGGTATCATCAACAACGCGCAGCAGCTTTATGCCGACCTGCTTGAAAACGGCTGTGCCAACTTCGAGGCTATGAGCAGCGGAAATATCAATTCCGGCGCTCTGATAGGCGCTCTGATAGCGCAGAAAAGCAGCTTTGTCGAGGGCATACGCTATGCGCAGGACAAGATAGACGGCACGATGACGCTTACCATACTCACGAAGGACTGCATTATCGCGGCGCGTGACAAGCGCGGCAGACTGCCGATGGTAATAGGAAAGCGCGACGACGGGTACTGCCTGTCATTCGAGTCGTTCGCGTATCAGAAGCTCGGCTACAAGACGTTCCGAGAGCTGAAACCGGGCGAGATAGTGAAGCTCACCGCGGACGCCTGCGAAACGATAGGAGAGGGCACCTGCGATATGCGGATATGCTCGTTCCTCTGGACGTATTACGGCTATCCGAACGCGGTGTATGAGGGCGTAAACGTCGAGGTCATGCGCGCCCGCAACGGCGAGATAATGGCCGAAACTGACATCAAGAACGGTAAGCTCCCCGACGTGGATTACGTCTGCGGAGTGCCCGATTCCGGCGTACCTCACGCCATAGGCTATGCCAACCGCAGCGG
>JAFTAG010000248.1 GCA_017458655.1 Ruminiclostridium sp.
AATGGGGAGGGGGATAGGGGGAGGGGGATCTTATTTTGTGCTGATAAGCTGTCTTATCTTAGTTTTGTCGAGCGCAAAGATAAGCGCCATTCCGACCGCTATACCGACTACGCCCTGTACGAGGTTGCCGATGATGCTCGGTGCGGCTGTTATCGCGCTGCCCGTGATGAAGAACCACGAATAGAGGAAGTAGCCTGTTACCATGATAAGCTCGGCAGCTACCGCGCCTACAAGGCGGCCGACTGTTTCGTGCTTCGCGAGAGCTTTTGCTATAAGTGCGGCTGCTACTGCCATTGCGCCTTTTATTATAAATGTAGCGGGAGCGTAATGCACATAGCCGGTGATGATGTCGGCGAGCGCAGAACCGAGTGCAGCCGCGATACTGCCGTAATTTGCCCCAAGCAGCCACGCGGCCGCCAGCACAAGGCAGTCTCCGAGGTTCACATAGCCTCTCGTTACGGGCATATATATCTGCGGGAACATCGTAAGCACGCATATCAGTGCTGCAAGTACAGCAGCCGCCGTTATTTTTCTCAGTCTTTCGTTCATACGACTCACTCCTTTTAATTATGCCTATCGTTATAGTAGGCTTTTTTCTATAATCATATTATACTACTTTTACGTCGGATTGTCAAGGACATTATTTTGTTATAATACCCAACCTTTGATAATGCGGAGCTGTATGCTTTGGAAATTTTGCACTGTCCTGCAAAAAACATCCTGCGATAAATACGCTCCGAAAGCGCATAATATCGGTGAAAGGAATGATGATATGAAGCTTACGGAAAGCGAATACGGCAGACTTGCCAAGCTGCGCTCGCCGAACAGTAACGTTCTGCGGAACACCGCTATGGCGTTTCTGGTCGGCGGCGCGATATGCTGCGCGGGACAGGCTCTGCTGAATATATACAAGATGCTCGGAACGGACGAGATAACGGCGGGAACTCTCACCTCGGTGACACTTGTGTTCCTGAGTGCGGTAATGACCGGCTTCGGCCTTTATGACAAGATAGCGAAGCACGCGGGTGCGGGCACGCTCGTACCGATAACGGGCTTTGCGAACGCGGTAGTCTCCCCGGCTATGGAATTCAAGACCGAGGGGTATGTTCTCGGCGTGGGAGCGAAGATATTCATTATAGCGGGGCCTGTGATAGTATATGGCCTTGCGGCTTCCGCGGTGTACGGCGTTATCCTGTTTATTGTGCGGGCTATGCGGGGGTGAGCGATATGAGCGTACACATCGGTAACGGAACGATAGAAATGACCTCAATGCCCTCGATAGTCGGCTTCGGCAGCGCTGTCGGCCGTATGGAGGGGGAAGGGCCTCTCGGGAGCTGCTTTGACTATGTGAGCGATGACTCGGGCTTCGGGGAGAGCTCATGGGAAAAGGCGGAGAGCAGACTCCAGCAGCACGCGCTCGAACAGGCGCTCCTGCGCGGCAGCATTGCCGAGAGCGATATAAGCTTTATGTTCGCGGGCGACCTGCTAAACCAATGCACCGGCTCGGCGTACAGTATGCGCAACAACGGGCTTCGGTTCGTGGGGCTGTACGGTGCTTGCTCCACAATGGCGGAAAGCCTTTCAATGGCATCGGTGTTTATGGATAACGGTATCGGGAAATACTGCGGGGCGCTGACCTCGTCGCACTTTTGTTCCGCCGAACGGCAATTCAGGTTCCCCGAGACCTACGGCGGACAGCGGCCTCCCTCGGCGCAGTGGACGGCCACCGCGAGCGGCTGCGCGATAGTCGGGGCTCACGGGCAGCCGCCTTATGTGCGCGCGGTCACGGTCGGGACGATAATAGATATGGGCATCAAGGACGCCAACAATATGGGCGCCGCAATGGCGCCTGCGGCGTATGACACGATAAAGACGCATTTTGCGAATACCGGCACCGCACCCGAAAGCTACGACCTGATACTCACGGGCGACCTGGGATATGTCGGCGGGGAGCTGCTGCGCGATCTGTTCCTGCAGGACGGCATCGACCTCGGCGAGCGCTATAACGACTGCGGTATGATGATATTCGACCGCGAAAAGCAGGACGTTCATGCGGGCGGCTCGGGCTGCGGGTGCAGCGCTTCGGTGCTCTGCGGGCATATCCTGCCCCGCATACAGAGCGGAGAGGCGCACAATGTCCTGTTCACGGCAACGGGCGCGCTGATGTCGCCGACTGTCATTCAGCAGGGCGAGAGCATTCCCGCTATAGCGCACGCCGTTCACATAAGCGATAACGGGAATATTACGGAGGGCTGAAAAATGGATTATTTATGGGCATTTCTTATTGGCGGGGCGTTCTGCGCGGTAGGGCAGCTCCTGATAGATCTGACGGCGATGACACCCGCGCGCATTCTCGTAACTTACGTCGTTTCGGGTGTGTTTCTCGGCGCGGTGGGAGTTTATGAGCCTCTCGCGGAATTTGCCGGCGCAGGTGCCACCGTCCCGCTCACGGGCTTCGGCTATAACCTCGCAAGAGGCGTCAAGGAAGCTGTGCAGAGCGACGGGCTCGTCGGAGCACTCACCGGCGGCTTGCAGGCCTGTGCGGGCGGTATCGCTGCAGCCGTGCTGTTCGGCCTCGCCGCAGCCGTAGTCTTCGGCAGAGGCGATAAGACAGCAAAGATGTTCGGGTAAGAGAGTCGCTGACGCTCGAGAGAAGCGCTGACGCTCGAGAGAAGCGCTGACGCTCGAGACGGGGAAAGAGAGGAAACCTTTCTTGGAAGAAAGGTTTCCCCTCTCTCCCCGAACCCCTCTCTTCCTTTCGAAAAAACTGTATTGGCTTCGCATTTAGATTTGAAAGAGACTGCGCCTATTAAGAGCTTTTGCGTTTTACAATACTATTGGCGCGGGCAGATATTTACAGTTTGCAGAAAGCTTTGACGCGGATCCGGTGCGGCCGTCGCCGCCTTGCTTTTTATTCGCCCCCGAGGCCACAGACTGTCCGAAAGCAGCGAGACAGGTCGTGGTGCGGCGTGGTAAAATGGAAAGAGCGACGGGGTGCCACTGCGGTCTTGCTCTCTACCCAGCCCCGTCGGCGCAGCCGTACACCAATGCAGGAGGCATTGTGCATTTGCTCAAAGGGCGGCACGGATGCCGCCATACAAGGCAAATGCTTTACGCACGCAATCCGTTTGTCAATGGGGGAGGCTTCGAAAAAATTTTACGAAGGAAAATTTTTTTGGAGTACCCTTGACAAGCGGATAACGACCGGCCATTAGGAGCAGCTCCCCAAAAAGACCCAAAATCAGCGCACGGTCAAAGGAGCGGATATATTTCCAAATAATATATGTGGATTGACAAAAAAACCGTTTTGTGGTATAATTTCTTTATTACAACGATCGTCAACGGGGGGTGAGCTCGTATGAAGAAGACCGGTCTCGCGGCTATGCTTATCTGCGCTGTGCTGCTGCTCGGTTCCTGCGGCAGAGTAGTGCAGGGCAGCGACGGTATGCTCGCTTACGCGCGCGAAAAGCACGGCGAAGCTCTCGTTGGATCGGGTACGCTGTCTCACGGCAAACATTTTCTGGCTTGGTTCACCATGACCGACCCGTCCAAAAAGCTGTGCATACCCTGCGCGTTCGTGGAGCTCGCCGACGGGTTCTATCAGCTCACCGATGATATCAACACGTTTCTCAACGCCGATGCCTGCGCCTGCAAATGGCAGGACGGGATAGCGATACATATCGAGGATAAGACCATAAACGAGATAGTTGTTACCTGCGAGCCCGATGATATACATATACTTGTGGACACTTACCCGTATAACTACTTCCTGCAGGAGGACGGCTACAAGGGGAACAAGGGCGATATCAAATTTCTCGACAAGGACGACAATGTGCTGACGGAGATATAAGATGATGAGAAAATATATTGCGGTATTACCGATACTCGGTATGCTTATGCTCGGCGGGTGCAGTGACGGGCAGATACACGGCACGGACGGGCTGACCGGCTTTGGCAGGGAAGCTCTTGATATGGAGCTTGCGGGAACGGCTTCCGGAAGCTCGTACACCACAGCGTGGTATGCGTCCGCAGACGGCGGTACGGTGCAGGCGGCGGTGCTTGCGATAAAGGGCAGGGACACATGGGAGAAGCAGAGCGTTGACGCGTCCCCGTCGAAAATTTGCAGCGGTGTGTATTATATCGTTGTTGACCACGGGTACTCGTTCTACGCGGACAATACGGATTGTACGCGGATAAAGATAGTCGGTTCGAACGGCTCGGATCAGATAGATGTCACGGAGCAGCCGTTCGTTACTTATTGGAAGAACACCTTTGAACCTGCCGTGACCGGCCGCGTTGACGATGAGGTGACTGTCGGCTCGGTCGGAATGACGTTCTATGCGCTTGATAGGGACGGAAATGTTATAAACAGTTAACAGCCGATCGCTGCAGTGTTTGTCTCGTTAGTTTTTTCAATATCGCCGAAGGCGCTCCACAACTGTTAACTGTTCGCTGTAAACTGTAAACTAAAAATACCGGAGGTAGAGACCTATGGACAATGAACTCGTTATAGTCCTCGATTTCGGAGGACAGTATAATCAGCTCATAGCTCGCCGTGTGCGTGAATGCGGGGTGTACTGCGAGGTGCGCTCCTACAAGACGCCGCTCGACGAGCTGAAAAAGCTTGCGCCCAAGGGCATTATCTTTACGGGAGGCCCAAATTCCGTATATGACGAAAGCTCCCCGCATATCGGCAAAGAGATATTTGATATGGGTATCCCGATACTCGGCCTGTGCTACGGCGCACAGCTCGTGGCATATACCCTCGGCGGCAAGGTCGAGCCCTGCAGTGTTTCGGAGTTCGGCAGAACGGAAACATTCTACGATAAGAGCAGCGTTATCTTCGGCAAGGGGGACGGCCTGCCCGACAGCGACATCTCGTGGATGAGCCATAACGACCGCGTTTCCGTGATACCCGAGGGCTTCCGCATAACCGCGCATACTAAAAACTGCCCCGCGGCCGCGTTCGAGAATGCCGACAGAAAGATCTACGCTCTGCAGTTCCACCCCGAGGTAAATCATACTCACCACGGCGTAGAGATGCTCGGCAGCTTCGTCCGCAATGTCTGCGGCTGCAGGTGCGACTGGAATATGAAGGATTATGCCAAGGCAGCGATCGAGCAGATACGCGCAAAGGTCGGCGACGGTAAGGCGCTGCTCGCGCTCTCGGGCGGAGTTGACAGCTCCGTTGCCTGCGCGCTCATGTCCGCGGCTATCGGCGACCGCCTCACCTGCGTGTTCGTTGACCACGGCTTTATGCGAAAGAATGAGGGCGATGAGGTCGAGGCCGCATTCAAGGACAGAAATGTGAAGTTCGTCCGCGTTGACGCCTCCGAAAGGTTCCTCGGAAAGCTCGAGGGCGTGAGCGATCCCGAAACTAAACGCAAGACCATAGGCGAGGAATTTATCCGCGTTTTCGAGGAGGAGTCCAAGAAGATCGGCAAGGTGGATTTTCTCGTTCAGGGCACGATATACCCCGATGTTATCGAAAGCGGTACCGGCGACGCTGCTGTCATAAAATCCCACCACAACGTCGGGGGGCTGCCCGACTATGTCGATTTCAAGGAGATAATCGAGCCGCTCAGACTGCTCTTTAAAGATGAAGTCCGTAAGCTCGGCACGGAGCTGGGGCTGCCGGATTACCTCGTCTGGAGACAGCCGTTCCCGGGACCCGGCCTCGCTATAAGGATAATCGGCGAGATAACCCGCGAGAAGCTCGATATCCTGCGCGACGCGGACTTCATCTTCCGCGAGGAAATTGCAAAAGCCGGCCTCGACCGCGATATCAACCAGTATTTCGCCGTTCTCACAAATATGCGCTCGGTCGGCGTTATGGGCGACGGGCGTACATACGACTATACCCTCGCTCTCCGCGGCGTCACAACCTCCGATTTTATGACCGCGGATTTCGCTCGCATTCCTTACGATGTGCTTGAAAAGGTCTCTGTGCGTATCGTCAATGAGGTAGGACATATCAATCGGGTATGTTATGATGTTAC
>JAFTAG010000249.1 GCA_017458655.1 Ruminiclostridium sp.
GCCGCTCGTATCGCGCCTTCAGCCGTCATATTGCACAACTTTTCCTTGACTTGCGCCGGCAAGCCTGCGGAAAATTTGTACAATCTGCCGACTAAATTCACGACACGATCGACGCACAATCTTTAATCATCGTTTCCTTAACAGTCGTTATTATCAGCCGTTGATCGTCGTGTAGAACATCTGGAGACGCTTCCATGCCTCGTTTCTGCGGGCGAGGTAGGTCGTGCCGCCCCAGCCGCCGTCTGCAACGGACTTGGAAACTGTGCTTGCGGTGGCTGCGGCATCGGCGCCGGTCTCACCCGTGAAGCCCTTTGCGATGATGTCAACGAACAGGTTCACCTGCTCCTTTCCGGAACCGAATTGGCCGGAAGCGCTGAGGTTCGTGAGCTCGTTGATAGCGTTGGTCTCCGCAACTTCCTGCGGGAGAACGGTAGGAACGGAGGTGTACCAGCTGTTGGAAGCGAGTGCGAGCTCGGGGTGCTTGATAGTGCCGAGAGCGATAGCCTTGGAGATGTAGCCTGCGCCTTCCTTGCCGACCTCGTGAGTGCACTGATACTCAAATGCCTGGCTCTTTACGAAGCTCAGAGTGGAACCGATGTAGTTACGCGCGTAGTTGGTGTAGTTACCGTTGGACTTGTCCCAGAGCTCCTGGTATGTAGCGTCCGCGATAACGGGCCACTGCTCGCCGTTGAAGTCGAATGTCTCATAGTTGCCCGCTTCGCCCTTGATGAATGCGTCGGGGCCGTAGGACATAAGGATCATGCCTTCCTTGCTGTATGCGTAGTCGATGAGCTTGAGGCAAGCGTTGAGCTTGTCGGTATTGCCCGCCACGCCCGCTGCGGAGATGCCCCAGCCGTCGGTCTTGACGGAACGCCAGGACTCGGTGAATCTCATATACTTTTCGGTGCCGTCGTTCCAGCGAGCCACGGGTACCATAACTGCCATATACTTTTCGCCGGCAGCGTTGTCGAGCGCGGTAGCGTTGTAGGCTGTCTGTGTCTGGTTGTAGTCGTAGTGCATAAAGCCGAGGTCATCGGAGAGGTACTTTTCGGTGTTTACATCCTCCTCGTTAATAAATGCGGCGGAGATGATGCCTTCCTTGACCATATCGTTCATCTTTGCGAGAGCGTTGTAGGTCTCTTCCTCGTTGCGTGCGTCGTGGAGCTCGCCGTCTGTGCCTACATAGAGGTAATCGAGTCTGGACTCGAGACCGCGGATACCGAAAAGAGTACCTGCGAAGCGGAACATATCGACACGTCTCTGGTTGTTGTTGTCCTCACGGGTGTGGAGACCCTGAACGCTGTCTGTGCCGTTGAGTGTCTGGGGGTTGGCGACTACGCAGCGGAGAAGCGCTACGAGCTCGTCAGCGTCCCAGGCCGCGTTCTGACCGATGAAGAGGTCTGCGCGGTTCTCGCCGTAGTAGCCGTCGTATGTCTTGTCGATGTACTCACGGAGCATATTTACAGCCGTTACGCCGTCGATGGAGCCGGCCGCGTTCATCTTGTCAACGATGTTGCCGTAAGCGTCATAGTTCTTGCTGATAGTTTCCGCTGCGGAGCCGTCCTTCTTGACAACATCGATGTCGATCTTGCCGGAGGTGGGCATATAGGGTGTGTATGCGGGAGCTGCGGTGTTGTTGCACTTGTCCGCGGTGAATTCGCCGGAGCCGTTGAGGAGCTTTTCCACCCAGTCTGTTCTCATAAGGGGCATACGCTCGATATCATTTACACCGTCGAAGTAAGGCGAGAAATAGATAGCGCCCGCGTTCGGACCTGCCGCCGCGCCGGTGATGGAGAGACGGACGATCGGGTTAGCTTCGAGGTAAGCCTTGAAGTTGGGCATTTCGTCAAGATGCTCCGCGATATTTATGAGCTTGCCCTGCTGGCCGTTCTCGGAAAGCAGAGTAGCCGTACCGCTGAGCATATCGATCTGGTCGAGCTGAGCGTCCCAGTACTGATATTCCTTGGTCGCGTTGTTGCCCTGATACTTGTCTTCGATCTTGATGCTGAGGAGCTTTTCGACAGCCTGCCATGTGGGCTTTAAGTCGCCGGTGTTGTAGGTGATGCCGTCGGCAAGGGTCACGCCCTCACCCGCGAGGTCGGCGGTAAAGCTCATACCGGTCTTGTCGTTGTTGTAGCCGCACGCCATACGGAGAACAGTGCCGTCTGCGTATGTGAGCGCTGTCGCTTCGATAGCCGCCTCCGCGGTCGTAGCCGCCGTGGTGTCCGCAGCGGAGCCGTTATCGGCCTTGGTGGTAGTCTCGCCGCCGTTGTTCGCTGCCGTGGTAGTCGTCGTGTTGTTGTTGCCGCTGTTGTTTGCCGACGTGGTGGAAGCGGGCGTTCCGCCGCAGCCCGACAGTACCGAGGTGACTGCGAGAGCCGCTGTCAGCATCATTGCTGTGAGTCTTGATCTTTTCATCTTTATCCTCCTTCGGGATAGTTTGGATTTGGTTTCCTTAAATATATATCGATCGCTTCTGCGAAAGATAAACGGTAATTATTCCTTTACGCCGCCGACGTTCACGCCCTTCGCGAAATACTTCTGTATGAAGGGGTAGATGACGAGCAGCGGGATTATGGAGCACACGATCAGCGCGTAGATGACCGAATCCGGCGCGTAGGAGTGGCTCAGCTGCCAGTTGGTCGTCAGCTCCGGGTCGGAGTATTCCTCGAGCCGCAGTCGCAGATAGACCTGCAGAGGCTGCTCGTTCGCGCTCGAGATCATCTGTCTTGCCCAGAAGTATCCGTTCCAGCGCGAGATCCCGAAGAACAGCGCGACTGTCGCGATTATGGACTTGCTCATAGGCAGATAGACCTTCCAGAGCACCTGCATTTCCGTAGCCCCGTCAACTATGGCGGCTTCCTCGATCTCGGATGGAACGCCCTCGAACGCGTTGCGCAGCAGGATTATGTTCATCGCCTGCATACCCATTGCAATGACCACGAGCCACTTGTCGTCCATTATGCCCACGCCCTGGAACACGCGCTTTGTGGCGAGGTAGTTGAGGTACTGCGGAACAAGGCCGGCGCTGAACCACATCGTGAACACGAGGAGGAAGTTGAAGCCCTTGCGGAACAGCAGGCGCTTTTTGGAGAGCGCATACGCTCCGAATATTGAGAGCATCATCTCCCATATAGTGCCGTAGAACGTGAGGAACAGCGTATTTGTGTAGGCGTTCCAGAACACATTGTCGTTGAATACGTCCGCGAAAGCGTCGAACTGCACGTTTTTCGGGAACAGTACGATCGTTGAGTCTCTTACCTCGACATACCCGCTTATCGCCGAGGAAATCGTATAGATAAACGGGTAGAGGCAGCCGACCGCGAACATGGTCAGCAGCAGGTAGCTTATGATCTTGAAAATAAGCTCGGATATCTCAAGTTTTCGTTTCATACAGCCACCTCTTTAGTAAAGTGACGTGTCGGAAGCCTTTTTCGCAATGGTGTTGGCGCCGATCACAAGCAGCATTCCGATGACGTTGTTCATCATTTCCGCGGCGGAAACAAGTCCCTTAAGCGACCCGGCGATACCGTTCCTCTGTGCGAAGGTGGAAACGACGTCCGCCGTGACGTAGGTGTTGGGGTTGTAAAGCAGCAGGACTTTTTCGTATCCTATATTGAGCAGTGAGCCTATCCTCGTTATCAGCATTATTACGATAGTCGATAGGATAAACGGCAGCACCACATACCGCATCTGTGCCATTTTTCCCGCGCCGTCTATCTGCGCGGCCTCATAGCTCGTCGGCGAGATAGCGATTATGGCGGCGAAGAACACGATACTGTCATATCCCGCGCTCTCCCATATACCGCTTATCTGGTATATCGCCCGGAAGAAGGACGGGTTGTTCAGCAATCCGGCGTACGCGGTCTCGTTCGATATCAGCCCCATATTGGCCAGAAGCTGCGATATGACGCCCGGCTGCATACCCGACGTATCGGAGCCCTGCTTGACGAGCATTATGACGAGCGAGGTCATAACGACCGTTGACATAAATTTCGGCAGATATGTGAGCACCTGATAGATGCTGCGCGCGATGTTCGAGCGTATCTCATTGAAGAACAGCGCTATGATGATCGGTATCGGGAAGCCGAAAACAAGTCCGTAGAAGCTCAGCAGGAACGTGTTTCTGAAAGCGCGCCAGAACTGCAGCGAGAGCTCGGCGTTGCCGATGCCGGTGATGAGCGTCCTGAAATACGAGAAGCCCGAGTAATACTGCTCGGCGACGGTCTTTGTGTCCTCGGTGAGCTTGAAGCTCCCGAGCAGCTCGTACATCGGGAAGTAGCGCCAGAACAGGAACACGAGTATCATCGGTATTAGCATCACATACAGTCTCCAGTCCTTTAGGATCGTACGCAGCACGTTCAGCCAGTAATGCTTCTCGACATCGTCCCTTACCGCCTGTTCGGGATTTTCGATATATGTACCGCTTTCCTCATCGAAGATAAGGTAATCGGTCGCTTTTACAGCCATTGTATTTACCCCCTTGTCACATATCGTTGTATTCGGTATCTCCCTCGTCGGAGAGCTGTTCTCTGCGGCGTTCGGCCTGTGTGCGGACGAGATATGACACCTGATCCTCAAACAGTCCGTCTATCCTGCGTGCTATCAGTACGGTGATAACGTCGAACGCGAGAGAAAGGGAGTCCGAGGCGAACAGCCTTACGATGCTCCCGGGCTCGGCTCCGAAGAACAGGCTCACCGCCCATCTCCCGATCTGTACCGCGCAGAACGCGGTCACGACGAACAGGATCGTACGAACGATCTTCGCTTTGACCTTCTCCTTGCCCCACGCCTTGAAAAGCAGCAGCGCGGCAAGTCCGAAGCAGTTCCCGACGCAGTACATCACGAACTGCTGTACGCTCGCTCCGGACGCTATACAAAGCGCCAGCCCCCCGCCTATCGCGTGAACGGCGGCATACGGACCCCACCGCATCATCACGATACACATCACGGCCACTGTCGGAGAAAGGACGTAAAGCTCGGACGGGAACCATACCGTAGCCGCCTTTGTTATGATAAATTCCGCGGCGGCCAGCATCAGAAGCATAATGAAAAGGTCGATATTTCTGTATTGCTTCAATGACAGTTCCATTGTTATCATCCGCACCCGTCAGGGTGCGCCTCCTCTTTGCTTCGGTGCGTTCGCGCTCAAGCGCGACCCGCCCACGCTCTACGGGTGGGAGCACCAAAGCGTCAGTTTGAAGATCTGTGATCTTCAAACTTATCATCCCTTTGTCCGGAGTGATTTTTACCTAAAATCTTTTAACCCAAACGAAATCTTTTATTTATTTTACCTCATATAATATATACATTGCAATATGAAAAAGCAGTTATTTTATGTACAAATCGGACATCTTTGCCGCAGGTTTGAAAATATCAACAAAAATCAACTGCCGAATTTGTATGTATTTTACGGTTCTCGTTTGGCGTTCTTTGACAATAAATTAACAGACATTCGAGTCGAAATGCTCTTTAGGCCTTTGTTTATCCGTATTTGCGGGTCTTTGGAGCTCTTTACCCGATATTCAAAATAATGACATTGCCGTTTTACGGAATCGGCGGACGGCTCTTTTACCAAAACGGATAAAAATGTTCTCAGCCGTCCAGCCCCTGCAAATACTTATCCATAGCCTCGGCCACCTGCTTCGAGTAGTTGACCGCTTCGACCACCGTTCTCGCGCCGAGAACGACGTCGCCCGCCGCGAAGATGCCGTCACGGGTGGTCTCGCCGTAGGTGTTCGTGACGAGAAGGCCTCTTTCGGTTATGTCAAGTCCGGTGGTGGTCGAGACTATCCGGTCTTTGGGCCCCTGAGACACGGCTATTATGGTCGATGAAGCGGGATAAAGCTTCTCCGAGCCCTCGATGCGGTGCTTGCTGCCGTCCTCGCCCTTCTCGACGCGGACGAATATCGTTCCCTCCTCGGTTATCTCGACCGGCTCCACACCGGTCACGAACTCAACGCCGTCATATTTCGCGTACTCTATCTCGGTGTCGCTCGCGGCAAGCTTATCCGACCGCGCGAAAACCGTGACCTTCCTGCAGCCGTGCCTGAGCGCCGTTCTCGCCACGTCCATGGCGGAGTTGCCCGCACCGATGATGTTGAGGCTTTCGCCCAGCGTGAACACGTCCGGATTTATCAGGTAGTTTATCGCGAAATGCACATTTCCGAGGCTCTCCCCCTTTATGTGCAGGGTGTTCGGCCTCCACACGCCGGTGCCGATGAATATCGCCTTGTAATCGTCGCGGAACATATCATCGACGGTTATCGTAATGCCGATAGCCGTGTTCGGGCGTATCTTTATGCCGAGCGACAGCATCAGCTTCTTGTATCTCTCGATGTGGCGCTTCGGAAGTCTGAACTCGGGTATGCCGTAGCGCAGTACACCGCCGATCTTTTCGCGGGACTCGAAGATCGTTATATCGTAGCCCTTGCGCGCGAGCAGTATCGCTATCGTCATTCCCGCGGGGCCGCCGCCGATAACTCCGACGCGCTTGCCGTTCTTTTTGATGCCGCTGAGATCCAGCTTCTCAAAATAGTTGTCGCTTATGTAATGCTCGATGCTGCTGAAATGCACGGGCGCGCCCTTCTTCCCGAGGACGCAGTGCCCTTCGCACTGGTTCTCGTGGTTGCAGATGAGCGAGCATATCATACTGAGCGGGTTGTTCTCGAAAAGCATATTGCCCGCCTTGTCTATCTCCCCGTCAAGGAAAGTCTTTATCACCGTCGGAATGGCGGTGCTTATCGGGCAGCCCTTCTGACACATCGGATTTTTGCAGTTGAGGCAGCGGCGTGCCTCCTGAATGATATTGAATGCCATTTACAGTTCCTCCAAACGCAGATCATTTCCCGCGGCTCTTCATCTCGGCGTATTGCTTCGGAGAGCAGCCGTAGCTCTTCTTGAATACCCTCGAAAAATACAGCGAGTCGGAATATCCGCATACATAGGCTATCTCGGATATGTTCAGCTCTCCCGTCTTGTATGAGCACAGGAGCTTCTCCGCCATCTGCACCCTCAGATTGGTCAGATAGGTGTGCGGGGTCATACCCATTTCGCTCTTGAACAGCTTCCTTAAATAATCGTAGCTGAACGGTATCGTGTGCAGATATGTGTCGAGCTCATAGTCGCAGTCGGTGAAGTTCCGCGTTATGTTGCTCTTTATCTCGTCAACTATGCCGCGGACGGGCTTTGTCTCGCGGAAAGCCGTCACATAATTCACTATAAGGTTCCCTATCGCGTCCGAGACCATCTGTCTGCCGCCCATATCGCTGTTGAAGAAATAAAACGCGTCCCTGAACGCGTTCAGTATGTGGCTGTCCGTGTCGTCTGTGACAAGGATAGGCTCCCGGAACGGGAACGTCGCGTCGGCGATATTGATATGTATATTGGTGAAGCCTTCCTCGCTGTGATTGGTGTGAGGCGTTTTCGGCGGGATTATCACTATGTCGCCCGCCCCGTAGCCGAGCGTCATATCCTTGAACTCGAGCTGTCCCTGACCGCCTGTGCAGTATATAAGCTCCCATTCATCGTGGGAATGCTGCTTGGTGGCAAACGTTATCAGATGTCTGCCCACATACACTATGCTGTTCATCGTTATGATCCGCACCTGTCAAGGTGCGCCTCCTCTTTGCTTCGGCGCGTTCGCACTCGGGCGAGACCCGTCCCCGCTCTACGGGCGGGAGCACCAATGCGTTGGTTTGAAGACCTTAAGATCTTCAAACCTTCCCTTTCTCCCGGAACGCGGACAGAAGGCTGTCTTTTTCCGCTTCGTCAAGCTTTCCGCTCCACGGCACCCTTCCGGACGGTATATCGCCGTATTCCGCAAAACGCGCCGTTTTATCGCGTTCGGTATCGTTCCATTTGTCAAAGCCTTCGCGGGATATGTGTCTCCCGTATTCGCAGCTTATGAAGCTGCATTTTCCGTAGTCGCGCCACGGTCTCGCAAGATATATCGAGCTGTCCGCTACGGACTCTTCGCAGGTGAAGCGGCACTCCCGGAACACAAAGCCGACGTCCTGCGCCTTTGCGTGAGCGGGAGCAGCCGCATAGCCGTGACCGCGCACATCATATACCGAGCGTATCTCGCAGCCGTCGAACAGCGCATCGCCGCAGCCGAAGATGAAATCCACGTTCCCGGCGATATAGCAGCCTTTGAATACCTGCCGCATTTTACCGCCTTTTCGCAGCTCGTCCTTCAGGAACCCGTCATACCGCTCTATGAGGTCGTCGGGGAGCGGCCCGCAGAACACGGTGTCCTGCGTGGATATGAACCGGCAGTTTTCCGCGAGAAACCCGTCGGCGACGACCGACAGCGCGACCTCCTGACCTTTCGTTTCCGGTGAGAGCGCGTCGTTTTCCACTGTAAGGTCTCTGAATGTCACACCCGGCGCGAGCACTGCCGCGGTGTATGTGCGGAAGGTGTTGTACTCCACGCCCTTTTCGTCAAGCTTTTGTGCGTAGTCGCCCCATACTATCCTTGTGTCTGCGGCGGAGCTCCCGACGAGCTCGATGTCCGGAATGTGTATCCCGATCTTTTCTCTGTAGATCCCCGGCGCAAGGACGATACGGGTATTCGGCTTTACCGAGGCTAATATTCCGGAAATGCTGTCCGAGGGAGTTATATTTACTGTGTCCACTGCTGCTCCTTTTCCGCTGTGCAAGCGCGGCCGTGCGATTTTGCGGCATCTGCGCGGGAAGCTCTTTGTGAGATCGGTTTGTTAAAATCATCACAAATTTTGTACAATTATTTTTCTTTTATGTTCATTCTTTTATTTATTTTAACCTATACTTGTATGGACTTTCAAGTACAAATCCATAAATTTTATGGATATTTCGGATTTTTTGTCAAACATTCACTATTATGTCATATCCGAATTGTTCATTTTTTAACAAAAAACCGTGCTCCCCGAAAACGGGAAGCACGGAACCGAAGACCGGTAACGGTCACTTGTTTATTTTGAATCTCGAGACCTGATCCTTCAGTAGCTTCGACTGCCCCGAAAGCTCCTCGCACGACGCCGCGGTCTCCTGCGCGGTCGCGGAGTTCGTCTGTATGACCTGCGATATCTGCTCTATGCCGGACGTTATCTGGCGAATGGAGCGGGTCTGTTCCGCGCTTGCGGACGCGATCTCGGTGATGAGCTCCGCCGTCTGCGACGACATATCCTTGACCTCCTTCATCGACTCGGCGGTGGTGAGCGCTATCTTTGAACCCTTGCCGACTGCCTCGATAGAAGCCGTGATAAGCGAGGACGTGCTCTGGGCGGCCTCCGCGGACTTGCCTGCAAGGTTGCGCACCTCGTCCGCCACCACCGCGAAGCCCTTTCCCGCGTCACCCGCTCGAGCAGCCTCAACTGCCGCGTTGAGCGCGAGGATATTGGTCTGGAACGCGATATCGTCGATAGTCTTGATGATCTTCTCTATCTCCTTTGAGGTGTCGCTTATCTCGTTCATGGCGCTTACCATGTTCTGTATCTCGGTATCCTGCCGGTTCACCTTTTCCTGTGTCTGCTTTGAAAGCTCGCCTGCCTGCGCGGCGTTCTGAGCTGTTGAGGATATCTGCGACGACACCTCCGCTATCGTTGCGGAGATCTCCTCTATGGCGGAAGCCTGCCGTGTGGTGCCGTCCGCAAGGGACTGCGAGCCCTCGGCCATCTGACTGGAGCCGGAAAGCACCTCGTCCGAGGAGTTGTTCATATTGCTCAGCGTTATGCCGAGGTCTTCCTCGATCTTCAGCAGGTTCTGTTCGATCTCCTCGAACACGCCGGGATATTTCACGGCCGGTGCTTCGGTAAAGTCACCGTTCGCCATTGCCTGCAGTATCCTCGACGAATCGCCCACGACATCGTTCATTCCGCGCTTGGCGCTTCGGAGCACCTCGACGAACCTTCCGATCTCGTCATCGGCGAATTTGTATGTAACATTGGTCGTGTCGAGCCTGCCCTCGAGCATCTCGGTGGCGTAGAGCTCCGCTTCTCTCAGCGGCGCCGTTACTCTCTTCATACAAAATACGAATATAAATATCGCGATACCGACAGCCCCGACGACACCGATAATGACAGCGGCCGCCGTAACGCCGCCGAACTGCGCGTCCGCGTCTCTCGCGTCCGCACCCGCCCAGTAAGCGCCCACGATATTTCCGTCATAATCCTTCATTGTCTGATAGGAAACATAGTAGTGCCTGTCAACGACATCATGCTGCCCCTCGTATTTTCCGTCTTTGTTGAGCACAGCCTCCGCAACGTCCTCGTTGAGGTCGGTGCCGGTGGCGCGCTCGCCGTTATCTCTTTTGAGCGTTGTTGCGTATCTTATGTTCCAATTCCACACCGTGGCGTCGCAGTCGGATATCTTCATCACCTCGTCGAGCCAGTCGGTGGCCTCCATTGTGAAGCCTATGCAGACCGCGTAATTGTCGCCATACACCGAAACAGGTGCGGCGTGCATCGCCACGAGCTCGCCGTCACATCTTGCGATACCGTGTATGGTCTTGCCGTTTACCACCTGACTGTAGTCGAAGGAGCTCAGCGGATAATTTGAGGAGCTGTAAACCACCGTACCCTTCGTGTCGGTCACAACGAGGTACAGGTCGGCGTTTCCCGCGAATTCCTCCTTCATAAAGGTCTCGAACGCGTCAGTGCCGACGCCGGGGATAGCGGCGGTGAACCGTATGTCCTTTGAGAAGCCGGAGTGCTTTTCGGCCAGATCGTTTATCTCGTTTTCAACGGTATTTTCAAGCACCTGCATACCTACGACCGCGCGCTGCAGCATTATGCTGTCGTTGTAGTTTCTGAACTGCACTATGGAGACCGTGAGCATCACAGCTACCACGACGATTATACATACGCCGGTTATGAAAACTATCTGTGTGCCTAATTTTTTGAACATTACTATATCCTCCTTGACCGAAGAACGGCATATTATTTTACAATACCCCAATATATCTTATCACACAGAGTGAAAAAATGCAAGCCGCCTTTGCGAGAATATCCGTTTTGTACATATTCCTGCTCCGATTTGCGGTAAAATGCAGGCTTGACATTCATTATCCGCGACATTATAATATAATATGATCGCCCGGATAACTCTCTGCAAAATTAAGCGCTCCTCGCAACCACAACTATTCACTATTCATTCTTCACCATTCACTATTCACTAAACCCGGGATAAATAGTGAATAGTGAACAGTGAATAGTGAACAGTTGTGGAGCGGCTTCGCCGCATATTTGGATCGTGACGAGAACTGAGAGCTTTGTATATAGTTTTAAGGTAAGTTATCGGGGAATATAAAAGAGGCTCCGGATCAAATGCCCCGAAATCTATAAGAAAGCGAGAAGCCGTATGAAGGTAATTGATTTTCACACCCACCCGTATCTCTCCGAGCAGGAATTCCTGAATTTTTATCCGGAGTGCTTTGAGCCCTCTCCGGAACAGCTCAAGGAGGACATCGGGCGCGCGGGGATAGGCCACATAGCCGGAAGCGTCCTCAACAAAAGGAGCTACACGGCGGAGGAGGGCTTTTCATACATAAAAGAATGCAACGATAAGGCGCTGGAGCTCAAAAAGCTGCTGGGAGACTTCTATACCCCCGGGTTCCATATCCACCCGCATTTCGTGAGCGAGTCGATCGCCGAGATAGAGCGAATGCACAGGCACGACATACGGCTCATCGGCGAGCTTGTGCCGTATATGCACGGCTGGAGCGACTATTCCTGCGCGGGTCTCCATACGATACTTGAAGCCGCGGAGCAGTACGGTATGACAGTCAGCTTCCACACTATGAAAGACGAGCAGGCGGAAATGACGAAAATGATCGAAGCTCACCCGAGGCTCACATTTGTGGCGGCTCACCCGAACGAAAAGGAGCTTTTCCTGCTTCATCTCGAGCGGCTGAAAAAATACGACAACTTCTTCCTCGACCTGTCCGGAACGGGTATTTTCAGATACGGGCTCACGGCTTACGGGGTAAAAAAAGCCGGCTCCGAAAAATTCGTATTCGGGACCGACTATCCTATCTGCAATCCGAGAATGTATGTACAGGCTATATTGCAGGAGCCTGTTTCCGATGCCGACAGAGAAAACATTTTATACCGGAATGCCGGGAGACTGCTTGCGTCCGCCGCCGTGTCCGGGGAGCGCCCCGTGGAAGGAAGTGCCGAATGACCGCATTATCGCTTGCCGCGACGCCCGGAGATAATGCTTCATACTATATCGTCATCTAACTTCGCTGTTCATTGAGCCGTCGAAAGGCGGCGTTTCCGTTTCAGTCGAACGGTTTGGATAAAACTCCGGGCGGCGAGGCAGAAAAATATCCCGCCCCGGAAAACCCGAGACGGGACTGTTGGCGCGGACTCCGCGCTGGAGGCGCCACCCGGATTTGAACCGGGGGTCAGGGTGTTGCAGACCCATGCCTTACCACTTGGCTATAGCGCCGAGTGCTTTTATTTTTGCAAGACGCGAACTTTCCTTCAAAAATAAAAGCATTGAATAAAAGCATTGCCCCCGCTATTGCAAGGGCTTTGGAGCGGATTACGAGGCTCGAACTCGCTACCTCCACCTTGGCAAGGTGGCGCTCTACCAGATGAGCTAAATCCGCATACAGCTTTCGCTGGCGACCCGAATGGGGCTCGAACCCATGACCTCTAGCGTGACAGGCTAGCGTTCTAACCAGCTGAACTACCGGGCCTCATAAGTGCGGCTGCACTTTTGAGAAAAAGTCTGAGAAAAGTCACTTGTTATCCGGCATTTGCGTTGCTGCTTCTCCGGACAGCGGGGCAGAAAAATCGCCCCGAGCAATACACCCGAGACGGGATTCGCCGCGGCACGATCGCCGTTGGTGGGAGTTACAGGGCTCGAACCTGTGACCCTCTGCTTGTAGGGCAGACGCTCTCCCAGCTGAGCTAAACTCCCACGTCTTCAAGCGACTTACTCATTATAGCATACCCCTTTTGATTTGTCAAGCATTTTTTAAACTTTTTACAAATTAATGATTATTCGACATTTTTGAACACGAAAAATTGTGTAATTGTAATGAATACGGAGCTTTTCACGGTACATAATAAACACAGCCGCATTATGCGGCAAAACAAACAAAGGAACATGATAATATGAGGATCATTGATAGGATAGCGCTTTTTCTCCTTGTCGTCGGCGGTATCAACTGGGGTCTTGTGGGACTTTTCGGGTTCGATCTCGTCGCATGGCTGTGCGGCGGCTCGGAGAGCGTGATAAGCAGGATCGTTTACGTTCTCGTGGCGCTCTCTGCGCTGTGGAGCATCTCGCTCTTTTTCAAGCGCAACGAGCTGCTTGAAGCGGAGACGTAAGTTCCGGAGCCCGCGGGGCTGCCCTGCGGGGGATAGAAAGCTACGGGCAGACGAAGGGTGCCGCGGGGGAAGAACTCCTGCGGCATCCTTTGTGTTGCTTTCTGTAAAAAACGAAATTTAATTAATAAATGTGGTGTCCGCCTGCGGCGGACTTTTTTAAATATGTCGGCGAGCCGCACCATAACTATTCATTATTCACCATTCGCCATTCACTATTCACTATTCATTATTTCTGTGTTAGTGAAGAGTGAAGAATGAATAGTGAATATTGAATAGTTGTGGTTGCGCTGCGCGCTAATTTTTTTATGGTGAGTTACATTTCGCCCTCGGGGTGGTCTTGTTCTTTTATCGAGGCTCTCTGCCTGCGGTGCGACCTGCTTTCCGCCTGCAGCGACGGAGAAGTATGGCGTCTCGTACCGAGCCGCTAAAGGACCGATGCAGGAAGCATCGAAGGCGGTCTGCCAAAAGCGCGCACGATGCGCGCTACCAAGCAGCCGCCCAGCCGCACGTCGGCCGCCTCTCCTCGAGTCACCGGTCACTGCTCATCTAACAGAAAGTCCGGGTTGGTGGCCTAAAATGTGATTCTCCGGATAACTTATCATAAGGGCACCTCTAAAAACCTCTTGCCGCCCATTCGCACCGCCCTAAAGCCGTCATATTGCACAAATTTTCCTTGACATACGACAGTATGCCTGCGAAAAATTTGTACAATCTGCCGACTTTATGTCGGCACGCCTGAAC
>JAFTAG010000034.1 GCA_017458655.1 Ruminiclostridium sp.
ACCGGAGCCGGTAAGAATGTACTCTGTTGAAGAGCACAGGCTCAAAAGCGGAATACTTGCGGCTACTATCTTGGACCCGGATTGTGAGCTTCCGCCCGAAAAGCTTGCCGAGGTATTTGAAATACCGCTCGAAACAGCAAAGAAGATATACGAAGACAAAAAGACAAGCAGGGGATAAACCCTGCTTTTTTTGATATTTAAACATCCTTTAACATATACTCTATAGAATCGTTGAGCGCAAGCACGCTGGCGTTGATGATATCGCGGGAGGCTCCCACGGTCGTCCATGTGTTCTCGCCGTCGGTGCTTTCGATAAGGACACGGGTAACGGCGGCAGTGCTGTCGTTTGACGTGATGACGCGCACCTTGAAGTCGGTGAGGTGCATTCTGCGAAGCTCGGGGTAGAACACCTCGAGCGCCTTGCGGAGCGCCTTATCTATCGCGTTTACGGGGCCTTCGCCCTCATCGGCGGTGATCTCGTACTTATCGCCGACCTTCACCTTGACTATCGCGTTTGCGAGCTCGGTATAGGGCTTGCCGTCGAGGCTGTCCATTGACGAGATTATCCTGTAATGATCTATCTCGAAGTGAGGTGTGAATTTGCCGAGCTGCCTGCGGGCGAGCAGTTCAAAGCTTGCCTCTGCCGCCTCGAACTGATATCCCTCGCTTTCGAGCTCCTTGAGCATTTCGGTGATCTGCTTTGTCTCGCTGCTGGATTTCGTCAGAGAGCCGTCTATCACGCGCATTTTGCTGAGCACGGACGACCTTCCGGACATCTCGCTGAGCAGGAACTTGCGCTCATTCCCGACAGCTGCCGGGTCGATATGCTCGAACGTCCTCGGCTCCTTAGCGACTCCGTCCGCGTGCATACCGCCCTTATGCGCGAATGCGGAGGAACCCACATAGGGGAAGTACCTCGGCAGGCGGACATTGGCGACCTCGTTGATGAAGCGCGCGGTCTTGCTGACAGTCGCGAGCCTTTCCTCGCTGACGATGCTATATCCGAGCTTCAGCTGCAGCCCGGGAATTATCGTGGTAAGCGCGGCATTCCCGCAGCGCTCGCCCATTCCGGTGAATGTGCCCTGAACGTGCGTGCAGCCGGCTTTAACGGCTGCAAACGTATTGGCGGACGCGCAGCCGCTGTCATTGTGGCAGTGTATGCCTATTGTGGTATGGAGCTCCTTGTGCGCGATCTTGACGAGCTTTGATATCTCGTCGGGGAAGCACCCTCCGTTCGTATCACAGAGGACGACAGCTGCGGCGCCCGCTTTTTCGGCGGTTTTGATCACCTCGACAGCGTAGTCCTTATTGGCCTTGCAGCCGTCGAAGAAATGCTCCGCGTCGAAAAACACGGTACGGCCTTTCGAGCGCAGGAACTCGATCGTACTGCGTATCATACAGAGATTTTCATCGAGCGTGGTGCCGAGAATGCAGTCAACGTGCAGATCCCACGCCTTCCCGAACACGGTGACGTACTTTGTCCCCGCCGCGAGCAGCGCTTTAAGCCCTTCATCGTCCTCGGGCCGGATGTCCTTGCGGACAGTCGAGCCGAACGCCACCAGCTTCGCGGTCGAAAGGTGCAGCTTTTCCGCTTTTTTGAAAAACTCCGCGTCCTTTGGATTGGAGAACGGGCTGCCCGCTTCTATATGATCCACACCGAACCTGTCGAGGCACTCGGCGATACGCAGCTTGTCCGACACGGAAAAGCTTATGCCCTCGCCCTGCGACCCGTCGCGCAGCGTGGTATCGAAGATCTCGATCCGCTTGCTCAAATCATCATCTCCCCATTTTCAAGCATATAGATATATTATCACAAACGTCGGAATTTGTCAACCTCGGCGGTAACGAACCTCACAAAATGTAACTGTATTTCGCGATTTTTCCGATTGACAAATGACCAAAATTGTGATATGATATTTAGGTATGAAATATAGGACTGCGGCAGGAAAAACCGCCCATGTCATAACAGATAAAAAGGAGACAATTCTGCAATGAAAAAAACATCTGCCATAGTGCTCACAGCGCTGCTTCTGGCATTTTGCGCATGCGGCTGCGACAACGGCAAGAAGCCCGCGGAAAGCACCACTACAGCCGTAACTGCCGACCCGAACAGCATCGAAGTCCCCGACTTCTCGGGACTGACCCGTGTGCAGGTCGAGATGAAATACCCCAAGCTCAATATCGTATTCAACGAGTCGTACAACGACGATTTCGACGAGGACGCGGTGATCTCGCAGTCACCCGAGGCGGGCACCAAGATCAACAAGACCGACGAGATAACGGTAGATATAAGTCTCGGCGGCAAGCTCATCGAGGTCGATGACTATTCCGGCAGGAACATCGAGGACGTAAAGACCCTGATAGAGAAGCAAGGCCTCGTGTGGGACATCGTATATAACGAGAGCGACTCCGTTCCGCGCAACTGCGTCGTAAAGACCAGCCCCGGAGCGCGTTCGATGGTCGAGAAGGGCTCCACCGTCATCTGCTACGTCAGCATAGGCTCCGCGGTACAGGAGATCCACATGCCCGACCTTGTCGGAATGACTATCGAGGACGCCACAAAGGTCGCGAGCGAGAACAACATCAGCCTCACCATAAGCTACGACGATACCTCCTCTCTCGAGCCGGGAACTGTCGTAAGTCAGGGTATCGACCCCGACAAGGTCGTCGAGCCCGACACCCGCGTTGAAGTTATGATAGCGGGCGAGAACGCCTCCGCGGCAAAGAAAACATCGATCACCGTCAATATCCCCGACACCGGCCTTGAAGGCGAATTCGAGCTCAAATACTACGTTGACGGCACGCTCATTCCCGAGAAGACCGAGGTCAAGGAAATAAGCCTTACAAGAAAGATCGAGTGGGAAGTCGCCGATACCGACGTCCACACATATTCGATAATGGTAACGAGCCTCACCACCGGTAAGTCCGGCAAGCTCTACGAAATGGAGGTCGATTTCACAGTCGATCCCCCCACCAAAAACCACCACGACACCTTCAACGGCAGCATCTTCAAAGAACTGCTGTCATAAGATGTCGCTGCCGCTCGAGAGTTCGCTTCGCTTGAGAGGAGTTTTTAGATGGGGGCTCTGCCCCCAGACCCCCGCAAGGGCCTCACGTCGGCCCTTGACCCGGCGGTGGCGCGGCCACTCCGAATCCGCGTCGAGACTTTCAGCAGAACGTAAGATTTAGTCCGCGCTTATAGAGTTGTTCAAGCGGCAGGCAAGATCTCTGCAAGCGGCGGGGTCTCTTGCTTTTTATTCGCCCTCGAGGCAAGAAACTGTCCGAAAGCAGCGAGACAGGGAGTGGTGCGATGTGCTATAATTGTAGGTGCGACGGGGAGGTGCAGTTCCTCTTGCTTCCCACCCTGCCCCGTCGGCGCGCACCGACAGCACATCGCAATCCGCTTGTCAAGGGAGGCTCCGAAAAAAATTTTTTACACAGATAACAGAGTAAAAAATTATTTTTGGACACCCTTGACAAGCGGATAACGACCGGTCATTAGGAGCAGACAAAAAATCCAAGAAACTATTGACAAACCCGCAAGAAAGTGCTATAATATATATTCAGCAACGGTCATTGGGTTGCGCCCCATTGATATCATTCACAGAAGAAAAGGCGGTGACGGTAATGAAAGAGGGAATACACCCCAACTATGAGGCTACTACCATAAGGTGCGCGTGCGGAGCCGTTTATGAAACACGTTCCACTAAAAAGGACATCAAAGTCGAAATTTGCTCTAATTGCCACCCCTTCTTCACCGGTAAGCAGAAGCTCGTTGACGCGGGCGGACGCGTAGATAAGTTCAAGAAGAAGTACAACCTCAAGTAACGCAAAACGAAAGCCCTTCCGTAAGGAGGGGCTTTTCTTCTTGTATTATTCTGTTTTGCGCGCTCACGGCATCTGTAATACTGGCGAGGTCCCCACAACGAAGCCGGACGGTGAAACGCCCTGCGTAAAGCCGTCCCACGCGTAATAATCCACCGACCACGGCTGACCGTCGCCGAACCCGGGTATCTCATCGACAGCCGCGGTAGTCTCGGTCGTGAGGTACAGCGCAAAGCACACGCCGCCGACAAGCTTGAATTCGGCGTGACCGTTATCGATATCTCTGAACTCATCGGCGAGGAATATCGCGAGCAGCGACTCGGCATTTACGCCCGCCTTGCTGTCGTCTCTTCTTCCCGAACCCGAACCTGTCCACTGGGTAAGTCCGCGATCGGTGAACGCCTGCGGATTTGACGTCTCGATCTCCCACAGACCCTGTGTGACCGTTACATCGACGTCACACACGGCAGTATGCGAAACAAACATTCCGTAGCCGTCCGCGTTCGCCTGCGTCAGAAAATACGAGATATTCTGCATCATCTTGGCAGCGGCTGCGTTGGCGTTATTTATCCTCGACCGGAGGACATATCCGATCATCGTGGGTATAAGTATCGCTGCGAGGACGCCGATTATAGCAATGACAACAATGAGCTCTATGAGAGTGAAGCCCTTTTTTCTCTTTAATTGTCGTATTTTTTTCATTTTTCCACACCCACCCGATTATTTAAGACACGGTTCCGGTAAGTGCGATATTTCCCGCCTCGCAGAACTTAGTCGGGAAAGTGCTGTAATAATAGCCGTTATCGGTCACGCAGGTATCGACGACCTCCGCTCCGAAGAGCTTTGAGGAATCGGGCTCATCTGACCACGCGGCCGCCGTGACGCGGTAGTTCTTATCCACAACGACGTAGATAGCTCCCCTCATACCGCTCAGGTCGGTAAGATCCTGCTCGAACATTTCCTTCATATTCTTGTCGAACCAGTCGGAATCCGACGAAGAAGCGCCGAGCGAATAGCTTGCGGGGAATTGCACCATATTGCCCGAGGAGTCGAGCCGTCCGCACATTGAAACAGGCGGGTCGGTCTCCGTTTTCCTGACATATCCGGCGTTATCTATCACCGCATAGAATATCACGGTATCCGTGATAGCATCGGGGTGCGCGACCTCAATGCTCGACACAACGTCCTGTGTTCTGTAGTACAGCTCCTTTGCAACGCCCTTGCCCTGTGTGGGTCTTCCGTCATACAGAAGCATAGGGACAGTGATCGCCGCAAGGACGCCTATGATCGCAACAACAACGATCAGCTCGATAATAGTGAAGCCTTTTTTTGCCCGAAGCCGGGCAATTTTTGAGATCATCGGATCTTCCCCCTTTTATTGTTTTAAAAGGAGCCTGCGGGGTGAAAAAATGAAAAATTCGACGGCAAAGCCGTTTTCCGCCTCGGCGGACAGTCCGCACGCGCCTTTACGCACCCGGGCTTTCGCCCAAAGTCATTTTAAGGCTCGTGTAATCGTTAAACAAGCCCTAAAATCACTTATTTCCCCGGAGGGGGATACCCGCCGGGGAAAGAGTGTTTTGTCTGAGTTTTTAGAAACTCTCTGCTAAGAATTAGTTCATCGGGATAGCGGGAGCTGTACCAACGATGATACCGCCGGGTGCTACGCCTGCTGTCTTGGAATCCCAAGCGAATGTGGAGTTGAACTTACCGCTTGTGATGCCGGGCATATCGGTCGCTGCGATAGCAGAACCCTGGTCAGCAGTGTAAGCAACAGCTGTGCACTTGCCGCCAACGAGCTCTACATGGATAGCTGCGGTCTTGATCTCGGGGAAGAGGTTGCAGAGTGTGATCGCAAGAAGCTGCTCAGCGGATGTAACACCTGTCTTAGTGGTCGAAAGCGTAACAGCCGAAGCGCCCACACCCCAAGTGATTGTGGAGCCGCCGGTCTTGAAGTTGTTGGAAGCGCTTGTGAATGCAGTCATAGCCCAAGTACCGCCGCTTGTTACTGTGATATCGGTGCTGGATACGAGGCCTGCGCCCTGCTTCATTCCGTAACCTGCTGTATCAGCGTCGGTAAGGAATGTGTCGATGTTGTTCTTGATCTCAGCTGCTGTGGAGTTAGCGGATGTAACTCTGGAGCTTGTTACATATCCGAGCATTGTCGGAATGAGGATAGCTGCAAGAACGCCTATGATCGCGATAACAACGATCAGCTCAACGAGTGTGAAGCCCTTCTTAGCCTTGAGCTTCTGGAAAAACTTTATCATGGTTTTTTCCTCCTTTGATAAAAAAATTGTTTGATAACCCCTCGGGGTCATATTTCGCGGAAAAAGCGGCTAATCTATTTCCGTAATTACAGTATAGCAGATGTCGGCGCTGTTTGCAAGTGTTTTTTACAAAAAAATCTTCAAAAGTCGAAAATTTATTTACATTTTATAAAACGAGGCAAAGATTTTTCAGCATTTTAACGGTAATCGGTTACATGAGCATTTCACGCGGCTCGGTTAGCTTTCGCTATTGTCAAAAATTCCCGGAAACTGTAACCGTAATTGTAACCTCATTTCTCGCTTTTGTAACATTTTCAACCGTTTGTCCGCCGATAATTTTTTCTATTGCACAAAACCGCGCGTACATCTCGTTCAGAACGCGGAATAATTCTCGTAAGCCTCGTGTACCTCCGAGAGGTGCCGCCGGCTTATCGGTATCTGTGCGCCGTTCGACATCACGAGAGCCGCGCTCTTCATAGCCCTGATGTGCCGGATATTGACGATGAACGACTTGTGGGGCTGCACGAACTCTCCGGAGGACAGCAGCGGTGCGAAGAACTTCTCAAAGGACACGTTGCGCCGTATGCCGTTCAGCACGGACCCGTCCCGCAGGACGTAGCGCATACTTCTTACGTTATTTTCCACAAATATCACGTCGTCGGTTTTTACAGTTTTCACAAATCCCGTATTCCTTACCGTTACGGTGGAATTGGGCGAGGTGCGGTGGATAAGGTGCGCGAGGTCGAGAGCGGAGGCGAGCTCCTCATACTTTACGGGCTTCGGCACATACCGCAGAACGTGCAGCGAATAGGCGTCAGCGGCGTGCGTCCCGGTGCGCGCGGTGAAGATAACGGGCGCAGAGGGCTGCTTCGCCCTCACCATTCTCGTCAACTCGAGCACAGGCGCCCCGTGCGCGGCGATCCCGAACACATATATATCCGAGCGGTCGCCCTCCGAGAAGCGGCTGCGAAAGGCCGCGGCATCGCCATACACCTTCACCTCGGCGTTGTCCAGCCCCGACGCGGCAAACCACTCCTTTATCATGAGCCCCGTCATATCGAGCTCCTTCTTCTCACTGTCGCACAGCGCCACGGATATCCCGTCTGCCACAGCCGCACCCCCTTTGCAAAAGCCTTCGGCTTTTGAATTAATAATTGATAATTATGGTGTCGGCTTCGCCGACGTTTTAAACAAACGACATTCCGGGGCAGTCTTCCTCTTTCGGCACAGCTCCCGCGCCTCGTCACGATTTAAAAACATCGGCGAAGCCGATACCACAACTATTCACTGTTCACTGTTCACTGTTCACTCACAGCAGCAGAGCTGCTGCTGTGCCGCTGGTGCCGGCGGCGGGGGTCGAACCCGCACGGTATCGCTACCACCGGATTTTGAGTCCGGCACGTCTGCCAATTCCATCACGCCGGCGGATGTTTCCGCTCAATTAGCTATATTAGTATATCATATTGAAAACGTTTCGTCAAGCGAAATAAAAATTTTTTATAAAAATATCAAAAAATCGCTTGACATTTCAGTAAAAATGTATTAAACTTAATAATGTGAATAAGTCTGTATATATATACTTTTATATATGCGTGCCGAAAGGCCGCAATGCAGCTATTTATCATTTTACTACCGGTCACGGTTTACATATTATACCTTATGTGCAAGTTTTAAATTAATTTTTATTGTATCGCATCTTTGAGCCGGGCGGGCTTTTCCCGCGTTCACGGCGGCTTTGTTACGAGGATCCCGCATAAAACGGGTAAAATAGAAGTTATTTAATATTGTAAAGCGCATCAAGCAGCGGTCGGAGCAGGCTGATACCACCCATAGCCGTATTATGCCCTGCCCTCCGTATGTTTTCGGCTTGCACGGCGGCAGTATGTCTGTTATCGTGCCCGGAAATTTACGAAAAGGAGGGAAGGTTTCATGGAATTATGGGTCGCATTAGTGCTCATGGCCGCTGCTTTGATAGTCGGAGCAGTCTCTGCCGGACTTATCGCTTATAAGATCGCGTTCGGGAAGGGCGTCGAACACAGAAAGCAGGAAGCCGAAGCACAGATAGAATCCGCTGAAAAGGAAGCCGAGCGTATCGTTGCCGAAGCTAAAGAAAAAGCCGACACGACCAAGAAAACACGTCTCGTCGAGGCAAAGGACGAGATATACAAGCTGCGCGGACAGGCGGAAAAAGAGATCCAGAAAATGAAATCGGAGGCCGAACGCGAGCTTAAAGAACGCCGCGCCGAGGTCTCAAGATCGGAAAGAAGATTACAGCAGAAAGAAGAAAATCTCGACAAAAAGAACGACAAGATCGAAAAGCTCGAGGAAAGCCTTACCAACAAGAACAAGAAGGTCGACGAAAAGCTTGCCGAAGCGGAAAAGATCAAGAACAGCCAGCTCGAGATACTCGAGCGTATCTCCGGGCTTACCGCGGATCAGGCGAAGGATCAGCTCCTGCAGCAGCTCGACGGTGAGCTCGACCACGAGAAAGCAGTGCGCATAAAGGCCTATGAGCAGAAGCTCAAGGACGAGTGCGATGACCGCGCAAGAAACCAGATAGCGGTGGCGATCTCCCGCCTTGCGGCCGAAACGGTGTCCGAAATGACGGTATCCGTCGTGTCACTGCCCAATGACGAGATGAAAGGCCGCATAATCGGCCGCGAGGGTCGCAACATACGCACTCTCGAACAGCTTACCGGCGTTGACCTGATAATCGACGATACGCCCGAGGCTATCACGCTCTCCAGCCACGACAAGGTGCGCAGAGAGATAGCAAGGATAGCGCTCGAGAGGCTGATACAGGACGGCCGTATCCACCCGACACGCATAGAGGAGACCGTCGATCGCGCAAGACGCGAGGTGGAGCAGAAGATCAAGCACGAGGGCGAGCGCGCGCTGCTCGCGACAAACGTGAACGGTATGAACCCCGAGCTCGTAAGGCTCATAGGAAGGCTCTACTACCGTACATCATACAAGCAGAACGTTCTCGATCACTCGATAGAGGTCGCTCACCTTGCCGGTATGATGGCAGATGAGCTCGGAGTGGATGCGGCTCTCGCACGCAGAGCGGGGCTTCTCCATGATGTCGGAAAGGCGCTCAGCGAGGAGATCGAGGGCTCTCACGTCCAGATAGGCGTCGATGTCTGCAAGAAGTATAAGGAAAGCGCGGAGGTGATCCACGCTATCGAAGCTCACCACGGCGACGTTGAGGCGAGAACGGTGATCGCGTGTCTCGTAAAGGCTGCCGACGCAATAAGCGCCGCGCGTCCCGCCGCGAGAAGCGAGAATTACGAGAACTACATCAAGCGTCTGCAGAAGCTCGAGGAGATCTGCACGTCCTACAAGGGCGTCGATAAGACCTACGCGATACAGGCAGGCCGCGAGGTGCGCGTAATGATAAAGCCCGAGGCGATGAACGACGACAAGATGGTCGTGCTTGCCCGCGAGATCGCGAAGAAGATCGAGTCCGAGATGGAATATCCCGGCCAGATCAAGGTAAACCTCATACGCGAGAGCAGAGCGGTGGAGTACGCGAAGTGAGACTGCGCTGTGCAGCGGCGCGTTCGCGCTGTCTTTGCAGACGGCACAAGGGGCTACGCGCCCCTTGACCTGCGGCAGCGTGACGCTGCACCCAATATAAAATATTCAAAGACGGACACATCGGCAAAAACCGGTGTGTCCTATTTTTTTCAGTCTCATAAATACATTCACTACGCTTTCGGTTCCTTTGTCGTACAAAGGAACCGGGTCAGGAGTTTGAGGATAGGGCAAATGCAGGACGCATTGAGTGTTTGCTCCGACCGCCGCACGATGCGGCGCTTAAAGGCAAACACAAGGAGCCCTATCCTCATGCGCGTAAGCGCTTCTCTCGAGCACAAGCGACATCTCGAGCCTATCTCGCTATAACAGGCTGTATCTGCACCTTCCCGAGCGCGGAAACGAGTGCTTCCGGAATCTTTGAGAAATCGCCGACGAGGGAGAACGGCTTTTTGACGTGATCGTCCTGCTTTATGGGGACGAAGTAGTAATTCTTGTAATTCATCAGCGAGAAAATATTCTTTGCGGAGCCGGCCAGCGCGTCGTTTGTGGCGACATTGAGCAGGACGGGCTTGCTTCCGCGAAGGTGGCTCTTCACCGCCATAGTGACGGGGGTATCGGTAATGCTCGCGGCGAGCTTTGCGAGCGTGTTGCCCGTGCAGTTCGCCACCACCGTTATATCCGTCATATTTTGGGGGCCTATCGGCTCCGCGTCCTCGATCGTGTGTATGATATCCCTGCCGCAGAGCGCCTTCATACGCTCGCGGTGAGTCTCGGCATTCCCGAAGCGCGTATCGGTGGAATACGCGTTGAACGACATTATAGGTATCACATCGCAGCCGAGCGCGAGCAGCTCCTCCAGCGCATCAAAGCACTGCGAGAACGTGCAGAACGAGCCGCAGACGGCAAATCCCACACGAACGCCGCGCAGACGGCTTGCGAGTTCGGTTTTCTCCATTTCATCTTCCCCTTTCATTGAGAATATTCCGCACAGTCTCGGCAATACGGTGTCCCGCCGCCGCGGGAGCGGTCTTTCCGGGCAGCCCGTTCGCCTTTATCACGCGGAAACGGACGCTCTCGTCCGTACAGGGTACGCTCGCAAGCTCGATAAGTACGGTATCGGGCGTTATCGCGGCGGCACGCCTGCCGGCAAGTATGGGCGCGGGAACGGTATTCAGTATGATATCGCAGCCCCGCAGAGCGCTGTCAAATGCGCCGTTATCGGTGATATCCGCTGCGCCGCAGCCGAGAGCCTCCGCCCACGCGAGGTCGGCAGTCTTACGGGCTGCGACGGTGACATTCGCGCCGAGAGCGGCGAAATACCGCGCACAGAGCTTGGCTATCCGCCCGAAGCCGAGTATCAGCACTGCCGAACCGTGTATCGACGTTTCCGTGCCGTTTATCGCCGCTGCGAGAGCTCCCTCCGCGGTGAGCTGTGCGTTCGCGACCGCAAGCTCCTCCCGTTCGAACACGGCACAGTGCGCATAACCGTTTTGCTCGCAGTACGCCGCGGTCTCCGGAGTGCGGCTGCCCTCGATGATGATGCCGTTTTCCCGCAGCCGGGGCAGCTCGCCGATATCAAGCTCCGCTTTGCTTCCGAACGGACATTTTATGACATTTCCGGAGCGGTTCACGGGGAGCAGCAGGCAGTCTGCCGTTTCGTTCCCGCCGTACAGCGGTATGCCGAGCCGTCCGTTCTCATCGAGCTTACCGAACCCGTACAGCAGGCAGCGGTATTGCCCGGACAGCGCCTTTGCCGCATACACCGTGCGCATATCGCCGCCTGTCAGAAGTATTGTTATCATTGTATTTCCCTCCGTAATATGCGGCGGCGTTTGTTCCGCCGCTTACTTATAATATGATTTCCGCGCGGAAAAAGTGACTGTTCCTATTGCAACCGACACGGATATGTGGTATAATTTGAGTAAATAAATTCTGTGTCTCCCCCGCCGGAGACGGGAAAGACACAGACAGCAGTTTCTTTAAGAGGTGACATAAAAAATGTCTTTCAACGTACAAAACCGCACTCGCAATTCCTTTATGCTGACGGGGCAGTTCGCGGACGAGGGCTACGACTGGTGGTGGCATTCCTTCACCGGAGTGAGTGACCGCACAGGCCGCGAAAAACAGTTCTTCATCGAGTATTTCACCTGCAACCCCGAGCTCGGCGGCGACAAGCCGATTTTCGGGCAGCTGCCGGAGAACAGGGAGCTCCACCGCTTCCCGTCGTATGTAATGGTAAAGGCGGGCTGCTGGGGCGAGGGGAAATGCCAGCTCCACAGGTTCTTCGCGTGGGACGATGTCGAGCTGCACAAAGGCGCGCCGTACAGCATAAAAGCGTTTGACTGCACCGCGTCTGACGAAAGGCTGACGGGAAGCGTCTCGGTAACGCCCGCGGAGAGCAAAGCGCACCCCGAATATATGTCCGACAGCGGTGAAATGGAGTGGGACGTGCGGCTCAGCAAGATCACCGCGTTCAATGTCGGTTACGGCGCAAGTGCCCCGCTGCGCGCTGTCAAGGCATTCGATATGTATTGGCACGCCGACGGTATGAAAACGCTCTACGACGGCTATGTCATCATCAACGGCGAACGATACACCGTCACGCCCGAGCGCTCGTTCGGCTACGCGGACAAGAACTGGGGCTGCGATTTCACGAGCCCGTGGGTGTGGCTCTCGTCAAATTGTATGCGCAGTATGATAACCGGCAAGCCCCTTTACGACAGCGTTTTCGACATAGGAGGAGGCTGTCCCGTCGTATTCGGCATACCGCTCGAGCGCAAGCTTCTCGGCGCATTCTGGTATGAAGGAACGCCCTACGAGTTCAACTTCTCGAAGCCGTGGACAGGCACGCGGACGAAATTCCGCGCAAAGGAAACGGACGACGAGGTGTATTGGTACGTCCGTCAGGAAAACCTCACCGCCGTTATGACAACGAAGGTCAAGTGCAGGAAAGAAGATATGCTGCTCGTCAATTACGAGGCGCCGGACGGCTCGAAGCGCCATAACCGCCTCTGGAACGGCGGGAACGGCATAGGCGAGATAACGCTGTGCAGTAAGACCTCACACGGACTTATGCTGACAGATAAGATACAGGCAAAAAGGATAGGCTGCGAATACGGAGAGTACTGCTGAATCCGAGGCACGAGCGGCGCGCGATATACGGGGATCATAAAAATATGATCGCAATATCGACGGAAAGGTTTTTATAATGAAGAAAAGTACAGGCACAAGACAATTCCTGACAGCGATAATACTTATCTTTCTGCTGCAGGCGATAATGCTCACGGTCATTTTCAGCTCATTTTACGGTATCTGCGCAAATGACATAAAAGAGCTCGGCATAAGCAATATGAAAAGTCAGGCGGCAATGGTCGAGAATTATCTGAACCGCGGCAACAACGTTCTGTGGTTCGCGGCGGAGTCCGTAGAGCATCTGATGAAGTACGACAACGGCAATGACGAGATACTCGGATATCTTACCGATGCCACCGTACAGATGCAGCGGCAGTTCGATATAAATTTCACCGGGCTGTACGGCTATATAAACGGTGAGTATATTGACGGCTCCGGCTGGGTGCCGAACGATGACTATGACGCTACGGCACGGAGCTGGTACACACAGGCTCTCGGAGCGGGCGGCGATATGGTGGTCTCCGAACCTTACGTTGACGCGCAGACGGGCGAGGTGGTTATCTCGTTCAGCCAGCTCCTTTCCGACGGAAAGAGCGTTCTGTCTCTCGACGTGATACTCACCGAGGTGCAGAATATCACCGAAAATATGACCATGGGCAATATGGGCTACGGCTTTATCGTTGACAGCAGCGGCCTTGTTATCGCCCACTACGACAAGGGCGAGATCGGAAAGAACTATTCCGATATAACGGAATGGAATGAGCTTTTGTCGGTCGTGTACGCTGATACCGGAAACGAGAACGAGATCGTTATCAACAATGTGACCTGCACGGCCTTCTCGGAGCGCATCGTGAAGGACTGGTATGTGGTCGTTGTCGCCAACAATGAGCTTCTCTTCGCGAACCTCCAGCGTCAGCTCCTTTTCGGCATTCTTATGTCGGTCGGGATATACCTTATCATCGTTATATTCTGCATCGTCTCCATAAAACGTATCAGAGCGGCGGAGAAGAGCGAGCGGGAAAGTATGGATCAGCTCCGTCAGATGAATATGAGCATCATACGCTCGCTGTCCTACGCGATAGACGCGAAGGAACGCTATACACGCGGTCATTCACAGAGAGTCGCCGAATATTCCCTCGCTCTGGCAAAACGAATGGGAAAATCCGAGAAAGAGCAGGAAACTATCTACTTTGCCGGACTGCTGCATGATGTCGGTAAGATAAGAGTCCCCGAAGCGGTGATAAACAAGCCCGGAAAGCTCACGGACGAGGAGTTCGACCAGATAAGGATACATCCCGTAAGCGGCTACCACATACTGCGCGACATAAGCAAGGACGAGCGTATAGGCTACGGCGCAAAGTATCACCATGAGCGGTATGACGGCACGGGATATCCGAACGGACTTATGGGGGATAACATTCCCGAGATAGCGCGTATCATCGGGGTCGCGGACGCTTACGACGCAATGGCGAGCAACCGCAGCTACAGAAGCGCGCTGCCGCAGGAGGTGGTCAGACAGGAGATAGAAAAAGGAAGGGGCAGGCAGTTCGACCCCGCCATTGCAGACGTAATGCTCGGAATGATAGATGAAGACAAGGAGTACAAAATGTGTCAGAAGCAAACCACGGATAAGAACATACTTGTAGTTGACGATGAACTTATGAATATCAAAATGGTGGGGCGGATATTCAAGGATATACCCACGATACACATCATCAGCGCGATGAACAGGGACGAGACTATGTCAGAGCTTGCGAACAACGACATAGACCTGATACTGCTCGACCTGAAAATGCCCGACATTGACGGCTTTGAGCTGTATAAGATAATACGGGAAAAATACAATACCCCCGTGGTCATAATGACCGCGGACAAGAGCAGCGATACGGTGCAGAGGATAAATGAGCTGGGGATAGACGACTACCTTACAAAGCCGCTGAACAAGTTCGTTACACAGGAAATGGTCTATGGAATGATCAACTATAAGCGCGACGATCTTTGATAGGATAAAGGGGTGATGCGGCAATGATATGGATATTGAACAACTGCGTCCTGCTTATAGCGGGAACGTTAGCCTGTGTATTGGGTGTCAGCTTCTATGTGAGAAACCGGAGCTCAAACGGGAATATACGCTATTATATACTCCTGTACGGCATCTTTTCGGCACTGTGGTGCTTCTGCTACGCCGCCCTCGGAATGACCTCCGAACTGTCCGTATGTCCGTATCTGCGCATACCGGGGCTTGTCGCGATAGACGCGTTCCTTATAAATGAGGTATTCGTTGTGACAGAAATGGCGGGAATAAAAAAACGCCCCTCTATGATCCTGCGTATTTTATTTATATTGATCTCATTGGTCGATCTGATCGTTTTTTTCCGATACAAGAGTGGATATTTTCGTGCGCGAGGACGGTTATACGCGGTGGTATGCAGATCCTGAGATGCAGTTCAACCGGAATTTTCACAGCATATATGAAGCGCTGATGTTTGCTTCACTTCTTATCGTAGCTATAATATGGCTTAAAAAGACCAATATCAAACGTTCGCGGAAATTTCTCGCTATCCTGTTCACCGCTAACTTTTCTCTGGTGTTTTTTACGATACCGGACACGGTACTGCCGAACTTCGGACTGCCGGGTGTCGCGACCTCCGGTCTCGGCAGCGCCGTCTGCACAATAGTAATGTGGTATGGCGCTACCGTGTTCAATTCGTTTGATGTAAGCGTCGGGAATATCACGGAGCGCCTGTTCGACTTTATCGAAGCGGGAGTTATAGTATTCGACACCGACCGTCATATCCGCAATAATGAACGCTTACGCCGAAAACCGCCTGTCGGACGGCAGCAAAAAGGATCTTCGGGAGCTGTTCCGCATCGATGAAGCGGATATCGATGTAATGTTCGATAAGGGCTCAAACGACATCTACTCGACCCGCCTTTGGGACAAGAACGGCAAAAACGCCTATTCGGTGAAGCTGAATTCCATAAAGGACACATACGGCGACCCGTACTGCATACTTATGGTCTTTTCGGATATAACGGAAGAGCTTGAGCTTGCGGATAAATACGTCGTGGCAAATAAGGCGAAGAGCCAGTTCCTCGCAAATATGTCACACGAGATAAGAACGCCGATAAACGGCATTATGGGTATGGACACGATGCTGATCGAAGAGCTCGATGACGGCAATACCGAGGACGTAAGACAGTACGCGGTGAATATAGGCGACGCGAGCCGGACGCTGCTCTCGATCATCAACGACATACTTGACATATCGAAGATAGAGTCCGGAAAAATGGAGCTTGTCCCTGTGGAATATGAGCTCTTTTCCGTACTCAACGACTGCTGCAATATGACGCTCTCCCGTGCGGCGGAGAAGGGTCTGAGATTTGAAACGGAAATTGACCGCAACATTCCGTCCGTGCTGTACGGAGACGAGGTCCGTATCAGACAGATAATCAACAATTTCCTGTCCAACGCCGTGAAATATACGGAAACGGGCAGGGTGATACTGCGGCTCAGGGAGCTTTCAAGACACGGCGGCTCGTCACAGCTTGAGATAGAGGTCGAGGACACCGGTAAAGGAATAAAGGACGAGGACAGAGACAAGCTTTTCGACAATTTCACAAGGCTTGACGAGGAGAAGAACCGCAACATCGAGGGCACGGGTCTCGGTCTGTCGCTGACGCAGAAGCTGGTATATCTTATGGGAGGCGAGATAGCGGTAAAGAGCGAGTACGGAAAGGGCTCGGTCTTTTCTGTCAGATTCTCGCAAAGGATAGTGAACTCGGAGCCTATGGGGGATTTCTCCGACAGATACAGAAGGTACGCGGAGCAAAAGAGGGAAAACACGGTGCAGATAGACATTCCCGATGCCCGGATACTTGTTGTTGACGATGTGGAGATGAATCTTCAGGTAGTGAAGGGAATGCTGAAACGCACCCGCGCAGTCATAGACACAGCCGGCAGCGGTAAGGAGTGCCTCGAAAAAATAGCCGCCGTACGCTATGACATAATATTCCTTGACCATATGATGCCGGGAATGGACGGCATCGAGACCTTCGAGCAAATAAAACACACAAGCCACCCGAACACCGACACTCCCGTCATAATACTCACCGCAAACGCCATAGTCGGCGCGAAGGAAATGTATATGGAAAAGGGCTTCACGGATTACCTGTCAAAGCCCATACTGCGTAACGATCTGATAGCGATGCTGTGCAGGTATCTGCCGGAGCCTGCGGTAAATGACAAGGCGGTCACAGCTCCGCCCGCGGAGGAGGGTGCCGTATCACCACCCGAAACAAAAGCGGCCGCAGCCGATAATAATAACGGGATAGCCGAGCGCTTCCCGTTCCTCGACACAAAGCTCGGGATAACCTACTGTATGGACGACGAAGAGTTCTATGTCGAGATGATAGAAACATACCTGAACGGTGACAAGCGGCAGCTGATAACGGAAGCCTATGAGGCATGGAACCTGAAGGATTACGGCACATACGTCCACGCGCTCAAAAGCACATCGCTCAACATCGGAGCGGCCGAGCTTTCGGAACACGCAAAGGCGCTTGAGCTCGCCGCGAAGAACGGTGACGCCGAATACATAAAAGCGCACCACAGCGACGTGCTTCGCGAATACAGCACGTTATTGGAGCAGATAAAGGCAGCCGTATAATAATGACCTCCGAACTACGGGACGCATTAAAAAAGATCCTGTTCTTTTATGTGATGCTTTTGAATAAAATTTACAGAACCGTTTCCCCCGCCAAAGACGGGGGAAACTTCATAATTCGGCACGGGGGGTCATTTCCGTGATGACTTATATAATGACAGGAATGGTCGTGCTTGCGGTCATAGCCGCGGCTTTCACGGGGAAAATGGGTGAGCTGTCAACGGCCTTTCTCGAGGAATGCGGCGGGGCTGTGCAGCTCGCGATAACGCTTACGGGCATCATCGCCCTGTGGAGCGGGATAATGCGGGTCGCGCAGTCGTCGGGACTTACCGGAAAGCTCGCCGTGCTGCTGCGGCCGCTGCTGTCGAAGCTGTTCGGCGGGCTGCAAAAGGGCGGGAAGGCCATGCAGTACATCACGCTGAACATCATAGCAAATCTTCTCGGCCTCGGCAACGCCTCCACGCCGTTCGGGCTTGCCGCAATGCGTGAGATAGAGCGCGAGGAGCACAGTCCCGCACCGGAGTACGCCTCGCATAATATGATAGTGTTCGCGGTGCTAAATACCGCGAGCCTGCAGCTCGTTCCCACGACTGCGGCGGCACTGCGGCTCGCACACGGCTCCGACGCGCCCATGGAGATACTTCCCTGCGTGTGGCTGACCTCCGCCTGTGCGCTTACCGCCGCGCTCGTATCTGCATTCGCGTTCCGTAAGCTCGCCAAAAAACGGAGGCTCCCATGAGCTTCACCGACTTCATTATCCCCGCCGTGTTCGCGTTTGTGCTGATATACGGCATCTGCACAAAAACGGACGTTTTCGGGGAATTCACCGAGGGTGTCAAGGACGGGCTGCGCACGGTCTATGACATCTTCCCGTCGCTGTTCTGCCTTGTGGTAACTGTCGCGGCGTTTCGTGCGTCAGGCGCGGCGGGCATCATCACGGAGCTGCTGCGCCCCGCCCTCGACGCGCTCGGATTTCCCACTGAATGCGCCGAGCTCGCGGTAATGCGCCCGTTCTCGGGGAGCGGCGCAACAGCCATATTCGAGCGCATTCTCACCGATAACGGCCCCGATTCCTACGCAGGCCGCGTAGCGTCCGTCATACTCGGCAGCAGCGAAACAACGTTCTATACCCTCTCGGTCTATTTCACCGCCGTAAAAGCAAAAAAGACGCGCTACGCACTCGCAGCCGCCCTCATAGGAGATGTAGCCTGTACAGTCGTAAGCGCAGTCAGCGTCAGACTTTTTTTGAGATGAGAGCAGAGAGTCGCTAACGCTCGAGACGGGGAAAGAGAGGAAACCTTTCTTGGAAGAAAGGTTTCCCCTCTCTCCCCGGACCCCTCTCTTCCTTTCGAAAAAACTGTATTGGCTTCGCAGTGAGATTTGAGAGAAGCTGCGCCTGCTGCAAGATCGTGCTATGTGAAAGAAGGGTCTCTGCGAGCGGCAGACTACTTGCTTTTTATTCGCCCCCGCGGGCAAGCGCCCGACGCAGTCCGCGTAGAGATGTTCTGCTAATTGTC
>JAFTAG010000250.1 GCA_017458655.1 Ruminiclostridium sp.
ACAGGGCGGCAATGACGCGCAGGTGGATTACGACTATATCACCGCGCTGGAGTACGGCCTCCCGCCTACCGGCGGCCTCGGGTTCGGTGTGGACAGACTCGTTATGCTGCTCACAGACAGCGCTTCTATTCGCGATGTGCTCTTGTTCCCCACTATGCGGCCGGAGAAGACGTGAGATGATAATAATAAAACGGGAGTTTCGGCTCCCGTTTATTTTATATCTATGAAAAACTCTGACGGCAGTTTTACCGGTATCGGGCTGCCCGCAAAATCCTTGATGTTTCTTGTGATGATACATTCAGCTTGTATTCTTTTAGCACAAGCGACCTGCAAAGCATCCTCATAATCGTTGAATGACATCTCTGCTGCTTTTTTGAGGTCGTCGGCTGTAAGGTCTGCAACAGAAAAAATCAGCCCTATCTGCTTTATTATCTCTTTTGTTTTCTGAGCGTCAAGCTCTTTCCTGAGGATATATACGATATTAGGTACGGAAAGTGCCGATATATATCCGCTGACCAATCCCGTCTCACAGTATTTCCACACCTTTGATGATGACTCGACAAAACCCTCACGCGCGCAAAGAACATCAAGAATTACGTTGGTATCGACCAATATTTTCATTTTCGTTCGTACCTTTCCGCTCTTTCTGCTTTATAGTCGTAATCGTTCGCAAGCACACCGGTCAGCGAATCAGTAAGAAAAGACACCGCTTTCTGCCGTGATACGAGCCTTGCAACTTCCTTACCGTTTTTCAGTATCACTATCTCATTTCCGTCAATAGCTGATTGTAAATATCTTCCGAAATTATTCTGTACGTCTGTAGCGGTAGCAGTTGTCATATCAATACCCCCTTTGGTTTTTAAGATTTTATCTAATATTATAATATCATATTTTAGCTAATTTGTCAATGGATATACAAAAAATTATAAACCCCCGAGGAAAAATCCCCGGGGGTCATCGTTTCTATAGGAAAAATCTTACTCCGCTCTGCCGGTGCGGCTCTCCTTAAGTATAACATCGTGGAATCCGCCCTCGATGATACTCGTAGAGGACACCAGCGTGAGCTTGGCCTTCTCGCGGAACTCCGGAATGCTCAGGCTGCCGCAGTTGCACATGGTCGAGCGCACCTTCGACAGTGTATTGCTGACGTTGGATTTGAGCGAGCCGGCATACGGAACGTAGCTGTCAACGCCTTCCTCAAACGAAAGCTTCTTGTCGCCGCCCATATCATATCTCTGCCAGTTGCGCGCGCGGTTTGAGCCCTCGCCCCAGTATTCCTTGACATAAGTACCGTTGAGCATGAGCTTATTTGTCGGAGATTCGTCAAAGCGCGAGAAATAGCGGCCGAGCATTACGAAATCGGCGCCCATTGCGAGAGCAAGCGTGATGTGGTAATCCTGAACTATGCCGCCGTCGCTGCACACAGGAACGTATATGCCGGTCTCCTCAAAATACTTGTCGCGCTCGGCGCATACCTCGATAAGCGAGGTAGCCTGTCCGCGGCCGATACCCTTCTGCTCACGGGTGATGCAGATCGAGCCGCCGCCTATGCCGACCTTGACGAAATCGGCTCCGCAGTCTGCGAGGAAGCGGAAGCCCTCCTTGTCAACCACGTTGCCCGCGCCGACCTTTACGCTGTCGCCGTACTTTGCGCGCACCCATTCGAGCGTGAGCTTCTGCCACTCGCTGAAGCCCTCGGAGCTGTCTATGCAGAGCACGTCCGCGCCGGCCTCCACCAGTGCGGGAACGCGTTCCGCGTAGTCACGGGTATTGATGCCCGCGCCGACAA
>JAFTAG010000251.1 GCA_017458655.1 Ruminiclostridium sp.
AGCAGGTCACGAACGAGTACACCAGCGACAGTGTGAGCATGATGAACTTGCCCTCGTCGATAAGCTTCTCTATGCCATATACAACTATCGGCAGCATCATCACGCCGTCCAGCCACATAGGGTTCATCGTCTGCTCGAGCGTGTATGCGCACAGCGCGTAGCAGGAAGAAAAGATAACGGTGGTAAGGCGGCCGAAGCCCTTACCGCGGCTCAGGTATATCGCCATACATAAGCCTATCATACCCACCTTTGTGACCATCATAGTGAGCAGGCCTTCGGTTATGCACTCACGCGGCCATATCCACACGAGCAGGTTGAACGGGCTCGCGAGGTAATACCCGACGATGCCCATAAATTCGCCGGACAGATTTCTGCTCCACGAGTAGAAGATGCTCTCCTTCCCCGCGAACACGTCATACATATAGTCGTAGTAATAGACGTACTGACCGTTCAGGTCAAGCGACAGCACCGACCGTTCCCCGAACGGGAACACCCCGAACACGAAATACGAGATGAGCAGCGTCCCGAACGGCACGAGAAATGATATCCAGAGCTGCTTGTCGGTCTTGAAGAACCGCTTTATCCCGTTTCTCGCGTAGCCGAGATATTCCGAGACATAGAACGAAAAAGCGCTTTTGTCAGTCGTTCTCTCCATTATTATCCGAGTTGTCCTTTCCAGTCTTGTTCTTTTTATCTTTATCGAGCGTATCGACCGAGATTATATACCTCGGGCGGAATTTTATCTCTTCGTATATCTTTGACATATAGTAGCCGATGATGCCGAGGCCTATCATAATGAACGCGCCGGTCAGCAGTATCAGCATATACACTGTGGTGAAGCCCTCGAGCGCCCTGCCGCTGAAGAAGTTCACAAGGCTCTGTATGCCCATTACGACCGCAAAAATGAAAAAGAGCACACCAAGCCACGTTATGATCTGCATCGGGAAGTTTGTGAAGCTCGTGATGTTGTTCAGCGCGAACCGCATGAGCTTCTTGAAGCTCCACTTGGACTTTCCGGCATTCCGGGGCGCGACCTCGAACTCTATCTTCGTTGTGCGGAAGCCCACCCAGCTCGACAGCGCGCGGAAAAACGTGATACGCTCGGGCATATCGTTGAGCGCGTCGATGACCTTCCTGTCGAGCAGCTTGTAGTCGCTCGCGCGGTCGAGATCGACGTTCGAGGAGCCCTTCATTATACGGTAGAACGACTTTGCAAACATCTTATACATAAGTCCTTCTTTTCCGCGCGAGGATTTCACCGCCTCTACAACCTCATAACCCTGCTCGTCGTGAAGCTGAAGCATCTGCGGTATCAGCTCCGGCGGGTGCTGCAGGTCGCAGTCTATCACCACGGCGCAGTCGCCTCTGCAGCGTCTGAGCCCCGCGAATACGGCGCCCTCCTTGCCGAAATTGCGTGAGAACCGCAATCCGCGCACCGAAGCGTCCTCCGCGGAAAGCTCCTCAATTATCTGCCATGTGTCGTCCGAGGAGCCGTCGTCAACGAACATCAGCTCGTATTCTATTGAATTTTCCGTCAATATCCCGCCTATCACCTTTGCGGTGTTGCGGATGTTTTCCTGCTCGTTGTAGGCAGGTATTATTACCGATAGCATTTCTTGTTTCCTTTGGATCATTTTATAAACAGGTCGCCCGATGTGGTGGAGACTCCGAGTTTATGCTTTGCGCCGTTGTATATCACCGCGGCGTCGCCGTATTTTTCGTAATACCGTTCATCAAAGCGCTCCGAGGTGAAGCTCCCGCTCTCGGTGAAGAATTCGAGATATACGGAAAGCTCGTCCGGCATTACGAGCGTCACATCGCCCGCGCCCGCCTTGACCGTCATATCGCCGGTAAGCGACGAGAACTGCGCAAAGACCTTACCGCTGTCAGTGCGCACGGAAGCCCTCTCGTCTATCCCGTACAGGGAAAGGTCGCCGCTCTTGGTACCGAACTCGAGCTGATCGGCGCCGAGCGACAGCGCTTCTATCGAGCCGCTCGAGCTTGACAGGCTGATACGCTCGTACACCTTATGCGGCAGTATGACTTCAATTCCGATATCATCGGCTCTCGAAGTGAACAGCGACACCGTGAACTTATCGTCCTGCGTCATACTGAGTGTACCCTTTTTCTCGGTGAATATCACCGGCACACCGCCAGTATAAGTGACCTTTACCGTGTCGGTATCGCCGTATGACACTCTTATCGGCATATCGGTGGTTATCACGACGAGTTCGCGGGGAGCTTCAAACTCCGCGGTCTCGGTGAATACCGTGCCGGCATAGCCGTCCTTTTCCGCGTTTATCTGCAATAACGCGCCCGCCGCCGTCATAAGGGCTCCGAGCGCTGCCAGAGCGATACCCGCCGTTTTCAGTACGCGAAGCCGCTTCATTCCGCTTCCCCGCTTTCATCATCATCATCAATGCTCACGGGCATATCGGCTTTTTCCTCGCGCGCTATCTTGCCGCGTATCTCCGCCGCTCTCATTATATCCTTAAGCGCGCCGTATGAAGCGCCGCACATCGGGACGATGCAAAAGCACATCCCGAGCCCGAGCAGCAGTATCCCGCTGCTTATCAGCAGTAAGGGGAGCTGCGCGAGGTCGGTCATCATCACGAGCAGGCCTGTCCTTCCGAGCAGCACCGCGGGCAGCATTATGACGCCGAACGCGAGCAGACCGAGAGAAACGAAGATATGGCACACATTCAGGATAAACAGCAGCACCGCCTTAACGATGCCCGCAGCCGTTCCCGAACCGCCGTCAGCGCGTCCCAAAGCGTCTCACCCCCGTATCAAGGTCACTTTGCCGTGTCGGCCTTGATGCTCATTCTCCCGAGCATGGTAGCCTTGCAGTTGTCGGAAAGTATAAAATATCCCCCGTCCGCTTCGCCGTATGGTATATAGTATTCGCACGGGTTGATGCTGTTTGTCGTGGTATAAGAGAGGACGGCCTGTATAGATGTGTAGTCGTCCAGAACTATATCCGTCTCGGTGGAGCGTATTATGCTCTCCGCGAGGCTCTGCATCTGTGTCGATGAGATACCGCGGAAGTTCTTGTTGACCATATTCATAGCCATGGAGCCCTGCACCGCGAGCGAGTAATCCACACCGCGCTTGAAATCGTAGGTGATGTAGCCGTAGAGCGTCTCGCCGTCCATATACTGTGAGCCTTCCTTGTAAATGACGTTCTCGAACACCTCATTCACCTGCCGCGTGACCTCCTGCTCCTCGCCATCGACCTCGACTATCTCTTTTTTGAGGATAGAGCGGGTCTCCTTCTCGATTATGTCGGCGGGGACATTGACATACACCGACCCGCCCATATCGACAAAATCTATGAACGAAAGGCGGTCGAACTTGACGTAATGCACACAGTCAACGCCGAGCAGCTCGCCTATGCCCTTTGCGGGGCCTATCGCGCCGAAATTCTCATACATCTCGTAAAGGCTGCCCTCGGCACCCTTATACGGCACCTTCATATTTTCCTGCAGCGGTATGAACACGATGACCTCATTTCTCGGCTGATAATTCATCAGCATATAGTATTTCGGGGCTGCAGCCTTCATATCCGACAGCATCAGCAGCGAAGTGAGGTTGATATCCGCGCTCGGGCGGTAATCGGCTTTTGATACCGAGTATGAGGAATCGTCCTCCTCGGGGAATATCGTTGACCAGATGCCCGCGACAAAAAGCCCCAGACCGGCGAACGACACGATCAGCGCTATTAGATATATGTACCAGTTGCTCTTTCTTCTGACCGACATCCGTGCGCCTCCTTCCGCGTTTCCCGAAAAATTTTCAAAAAAGGTTGAAATTATCGTACAAAAAGTATATAATAGATACGAACGTCACAAAAGTGACAATTGAACACAAAACTGCAATAATACTATTTTATCACAAATCCACATAAAATACAATAGTAAATTTTCAACCAAACTCACAAAAAATAATTCACGGACGGGGATTTTTTGTCCGTATGTTACAATGAAAGGTGATAATTCCTATGGATAAGCTGCTCAGAAGGACATGGGCGGAGATAGACCTCGACGCTCTTTCGGGCAATATCGGACTTATAAAGGAGGCCGCCCGCGGAAAGCCCGTTATGGCGGTGGTGAAAGCCGACGCTTACGGCCACTGCGCCGATATCATAGCTTCGGAGCTGTGGAAACACGGCGTTCACAGCTACGCGGTGTCGAACGTGCTGGAAGCGCTCGACCTGCGGAAAGCCGTTCCCGACGCGCAGATAGTGATATTCGGGAGCTGCGACCCCGAGTGGCAGGACGAGATACTCGAAAACGGCCTCGAACAGACCGCGGTGGGACTGCATCAGGCAAAACGGATATCGGAGCACGGCGAAAAGCACGGCTGCCGTATAAAGATACACGTCAAGGTGAATACCGGAATGAACCGCGTAGGTATCGACACCGCGGAGGAGCTGCACGAGATAATGCGGCTCGGCGGCGTTGAGGTGCGCGGCGTATATACGCATTTCTCGGTCGCCGACAGCATTGACCCCGATGATATCGCTTACACAAGGGCGCAGCAGGAAAAGCTGAATGAGATAGCGGCGCCCGCGAAAGCGCTCGGCATACCGGTATATTCCCAGAACAGCGGCGGCATACTCTACCACCCGGAATTTCCCGGAGATATGGTGCGAAGCGGCATAATCACATACGGCTGTATGCCGAACACCGCGCTCGCCGTCCCTATCGGCATTCGCCCCGTAATGCGGCTCCGCTCGGCGGTATGCCAGCTCCGGACGATACCCGGGGGCGCGGCGGTAAGCTACGGCAGGACATTCATTGCGGATAAGGAGACCGTTCTCGCGATAATACCGGCGGGCTACGCGGACGGCTATTCGCGCGGGCTGTCGAACAAAGGTGCCGTGTATATAAACGGCAAACGCGCCCCGATCGTCGGCAGGGTGTGTATGGATCAGATGATGGTCGATGTTACGGGGCTCGGCGTGCAGGTCGGCGATACCGCGGAGCTTTATTCCGACACGATAGACGAGATAAAGGTCGATAACATCGCGGATATGCTCGGAACTATCGGCTACGAGCTGCTGTGCCTTGTCAGCAAGCGCGTACCGCGCGTTTCGATACGGGGCGGCAAGATCGCAGACATCAAAAATTATATCTAAGGCGTACCCATTTCAGCAAGGCCATAAACGCGGGCAGGACATTACGATCCGCAGAAAGCTTCTGCGCGTTTAAATCGTCGGCGAAGCCGACACCACAATTATTCATTATTAATTATTAATTATTTTCCGGGGATGTATAAATGCTTTACATAATGCGCCACGGGGCTACCGACTGGAACGAACGCCATAAGCTTCAGGGACGGACCGATGTTCCGCTGAACGCGGACGGCAGGAAAATGGCGGAAGAAGCCCACGATGAATACCGAAATGTTCATATCGACGTGTGTTACTGCTCACCGCTGATACGGGCGAGGGAAACGGCCGAGATACTGCTGAAAGGGCGGGATATCCCGATAAACACCGACGACAGGTTGGCGGAGATGTGCTTCGGGATATATGAGGGGAGCGAAAACAGCTTCGACACACCCGACCTGCCGATAAACGTGCTGTTTTGGCACCCCGAGCGGTACAAAACGCCCGTAGAAGGCGGCGAGAGCCTGGACGAGCTTTTCGCGCGGACGGGAGAGTTTATTGAGGAAGTCGCAGACCCGCTGCTCGCACAGGGCAAGGATGTGCTGATAGTCGGTCACGGGGCGATGAATTCAAGCATAATTTGCAGGATAAAGGGCATACCGGTCGAAAATTTCTGGAGTGCCGGACTGGAACAATGCAGGCTTTCGAGGCTGCTTTAAGTTTAACGTTTCACGATTTTGGATATTATGAACACAAATGACGATATCTTGTCGGAAAATGACGAAACCGACGAAAAAACCGATAAAAAGCAGAAAAAAAGCGGTAAAGGCATCATCATATTCTGCATTATTACCGCCGTTTATCTCGCAGTGTGCGCGGTGATATATGTATGTCTCGATATGAACGAGCGCAATTCCTATGTAAAGACCGAACCCGTTGAAACAAGAGCCGCGCCCGGTGAATGGACGGAAGCGGAAAAGATAAACATAAACACCGCGACTGCCGGGGAATTGTGCCGGGTGAGCGGTATCGGCGAGGTCACGGCCGGTAAGATCATCGAATACAGAGAAAAGAACGGCGGCTTCATCTCGCTCGACGAGCTGCTGAACATCGGCGGGATAGGCAGCAAAACGCTTGAAAAGATACGGCCTTATCTGAAAGTCTGAACTTCGTTCTTGATTTTGATTTGTATGAACATTTGACTTTTTCAGGCATAAATTCAATATTTTTTCATAAACTTTTCTCCGAAAACCTATTGCATTTATGCCGTTAATATTGTATAATAGTAAATGCTGTCGGACGAAAAACGTCCGGAAACCGAAAGGATGATAACAATGCCAAGAGCAGCTGTAAAACATACGCTCCCGATGATAACGATGAAGGGACTTGTGGTGTTCCCCGGTATGGTGCTGAATTTCGATGTCACAAGGCCGAAATTCATTGAAGCGGTGAAAACTGCCTGTCTTACCGATAAAAGGATCTTTCTCGTTACACAGAACGATTTCGATATCGAGGATCCGCACAGAGCGGATCTTTTCGATGTGGGCGTCGTCGCGGAGATAAGACAGATACTCAAAACTCCCGACAAGGTGACAAGAGTGCTGGTGCAGGGTCTTTTCCGCGCAAAGCTCAGCCATATGTCCGAGTTCGAGTCATATAATTCCGCGATAGTCACCGAGCTCCCCGAAAAGCCGTTCGATATGGAGGAAAAGCTTTCCTACGCATACGAGCGGACATTGAAAATGCTTTTCTCGGATTATATGTCGTATGTGCCGAAGATACCGAGCGACCTGTCCAACCTCATCACCGCCGAGCATGACCTCAAAAGGCTGTTCGACCTCATCGTGTTCAATATCTTCCTCAAGACCGAGAGCAAGCAGACGCTGCTCGAGATAAACGAACCCGAAAAGCGCATAAAAACGCTTATCGAAATGCTCACCGAGGAAATAAAGATACTGAAATTCGAGGCGGAGATAAACGAGCAGATACGCGATACCATAGACAACAATCAGCGTGAGTACATACTTCGCGAGCAGATGCGCGCTATATCCAAGCAGCTCAGCGGCGAGGGCGATATAGACGACGAGGTGTTCGACTACTCCGACCGCATACAGGCGATAGGCTTCCCCGAGGAGACAGAGGAGAAGCTGCTCAGAGAAGTCAACAAAATGTACAAGGTGTCGCAGTCCTCGCAGGAATACGGGCTGCTGAAAACCTATCTCGACTCCGTGCTCGAGGTGCCGTGGAACGTTTTCACCACCGATACCGTGAATATAGAGAAAGCCGAGAAGCAGCTCGAAAAGGATCACTACGGACTTAAAAAGGTAAAGGAGCGCATTCTCGAGATAATCTCCGTCCGCAAGCTCAACCCCGACGTAAAGAGCCAGATAATCTGCCTCGTGGGACCTCCCGGCGTCGGTAAGACCTCCGTGGGCAAGTCGATAGCGGCGGCTCTCGGAAGGCACTATGTGAGAGTTTCGCTCGGCGGCGTCAGAGATGAAGCCGAGATACGCGGCCACAGAAAGACCTACGTCGGAGCAATGCCCGGACGCATCGTGAACGCGCTCAAACAAGCGAAATGTATGAATCCGGTCATTCTGTTCGACGAGATCGACAAAATGGGGAACGACTACAAGGGCGACCCCGCCTCCGCTATGCTCGAGGTGCTCGACCCGGAGCAGAATTCCACCTTTACCGACCATTATCTTGAAATACCCACCGACCTCAGCGATGTGCTGTTCATAACCACCGCGAACACCACAGATACTATCCCCGCTCCCCTGCTCGACCGTATGGAGATCATCGAGCTGTCGAGCTACACGCGCGAGGAAAAGTTCAACATCGCGAAGAAGCACCTCCTGCCGAAGCAGCTCAAAAAGCACGGCGAAACACGCAGGACGCTGAAAATAAACGACAAGGCGCTGTACGCTATCATAGACGGCTACACCAAGGAAGCGGGCGTCCGCGGGCTTGAAAAGAAGATAGCCGCGGTATGCCGCAAGGCCGCAAAGAAGCTCGTGAGCGGCGAGACTGTCGTTACGGTGAATGACACCAACCTGAAAGACTACCTCGGCACAAGGAAATACCTCCCCGAGACAATTTCTAAGACCGACGAGACCGGCATCGTGACCGGACTTGCGTGGACCTCCGTCGGCGGCGTGACCATGCCGCTCGAGGTCATCGTAATGGAGGGCGACGGCAAGGTAGAGGTCACCGGCTCGCTCGGCGACGTGATGAAGGAATCCAGCAAGATAGCCGTGAGCTTAGTGCGCAGCATTGCCGACAAATACAGCATCGACCCCGAGTTCTACAAGAAAAAGGATCTGCACATACACGCTCCCGAGGGCGCTGTTCCGAAGGACGGCCCCTCCGCGGGTGTAACTATGACCACAGCGCTCGTTTCGGCGCTTTCGGGAATGCCCGTAAAACGTGATATCGCTATGACCGGTGAGATAACGCTGCACGGCAAGGTGCTCCCGATCGGCGGATTGAAGGAAAAGTCCATGGCGGCATACAAAGCCGGTGTCAAGACGGTGATAATCCCGAAGGAGAACGAAGCAGACCTCGATGAAGTCGATGAGACCGTAAAGGATAACGTGCGGTTCATTCCCGCGGAAAAGATACAGACCGTGCTTGAAAACGCGCTCGTGTTCCCGCAGGGCAAAAAGGCCGGAAAGGCTCCCGCTAAGCGCGGCAGAACCGCAGGCTCAAAGGCTTCGCACGCAAAGGCAGAGGGCTCTGTTTCCGCGCGTCTCACCAAATCATAATAACGTTCCCCTGCCGCATTGACAGGGGAATACTTTTACGGAACGGAGAAAACAGATGAATTACAACAAAGCCGAATTTACCGCTTCTTACGGACTCTTCAAGCAGATACCGCCGTCCGACCGGCTCGAATTCGCGTTCGCGGGGCATTCCAACGTCGGCAAATCCTCGCTGATTAACAAGCTGCTCAACAGAAAAGCTCTTGCAAGAGTGAGCGCGACGCCGGGAAAGACCTCCACCATAAACTTCTTTACCGTAGATACGGTGTATATCGTCGATCTGCCGGGGTACGGCTACGCCAAAGTCTCGCAAAGTGAGAAAAAGCGCTGGGCGGAGCTTATCGAAGGGTATCTCAACGACGAACGCGAGCTCGCGCTGGTGTTCCAGCTCATAGATTTCCGCCACAAACCCACAGCCGACGACATAATGATGATAAACTTCCTTATCGACAGCGAGATACCGTTTGTCATCGTGCTCACCAAAGCGGACAAGCTGAAAAAAAGCGAGCGCGAGAAGCGTCTCGAAGCGTTCGGAAGCGAGATACCGTGCTTTGATGATATCACGGTCGTGCAGTTCTCGGCGGAAACGGGCGAGGGCGTAGATGAGCTCCGCGCGATAATCGACGATGTTGCGGAAGGAGAATAAAAATGTCACAGAATGTCGAAAAAGCCATCAACAACCACAAGAGCTTCTATTCCTGCTCGGCAGCGGTACTCTGCGCGTTCGGCGGCGAAGCGGGCATATCCGAAAAAGACGCGAGAGCTGCTGCGGCGCCGTTCGCTGGCGGCAGAATGGGCAAGTGCGGCGCGGTCCTCGCGGCGGAATATGTTCTCGGGAAGAAATACCCCGACGATATCGCGCAGAAGAAGATCGCCGAATTCGAGCAGCGCTTCACGGATATGAACCGCTCGCTTATCTGTAAGGAGCTCAAAGGCGGGCTTACCGGGAAGCCTCTGCGCTCCTGCCGCGGGTGTGTCACCGACGCCGCGGAGATTCTCGACGAGCTGATGTAATTTTTAGTTAACAGTTAACAGGTTACAGTTAACAGTTGTGGTGTCCGCTTCGCGGACTTATTTGAATCGTGACGAGATCTGATAAGTTGCTGAAAGATGCACTGCGCTCTTCTCTTTGTCACAATTCGGATATGTCCGCGCAGCGGACACCAAACCTGTACACTGTTCACTGTTAACTGTTAACTATAATAGCGGCGTAGCCGCCACCATAACTGTACACTGTTAACTGTTAACTGTTAACTATAAAATCGGCGGTACCGAAGCTTTCCGGCACCGCTTTTTTATCTTACGAACTTCCATTCCTTCGACACGAAATAGTTATCCACGGCATCGAGTATCTCCTGCTTCGGCATGGATTTGAGCAGGTAGCCCTGCGGGTCGAGCCGCATTACTTTGTCGATGCTGTCGCTGTCGGATTTACCGGTGAGGAATATGACCGGGATATTGGCGGAATCCGGCTCGCTGCGTATCATTTCGAGCACCTGAGGGCCGGGAGTTATGGGCATATCGTAATCGAGCAGTATAAGGTCGGGCGTATTCTTTGCGATATAGGTTATCGCCTGCATACCCGAATTCACGATAGTGACGTGATAATACGGCGAGAGCCATATCTGCATCATTTTCAGAAAAGCCCCGTCATCATCCACAAGCAGTATATGCTTGCTTGCTTCGGGAGCTTTGACCGTGTCCGGGTCGGATACCGAAGCGAGCTCCTCCGCAAGCTTTCGCATATCGAAGGGGCGCTTGAATTTGCGGGTGATACTGCTGTCGGGAATAGTGCCGCTTATCACATCAAGCTCCCTGTCATAGCCTATAACGCAGAGTGTCTTGTTGTTCTCATCGCACATATCTTTCAAAAAAGCAAGGATATCCGAGCAATTCTGTATGTAATCACCCGCATACAGCAGGAGTATATCGGCACCCGATGCGTCCGCCTTTATTTCTTTGTCATACGGCGAGACCTTGATGACATTGAAGCCCGCGGTCTTTTTCAGATTGTTCGCGAGCGCATCTATCATAAAACCGCCGCCGTCGCTTATCAGCAGAACGTTTTTTTCCATTTATATGTCTCCTTTATACATCTTTACCTCACGGGGAGCGACCTGTCCGTCGCTTCTGTTATCAGCCATATACAGATCACTGTCAGCAGCTTGAATGAGAGAGCGATTTTTATGTTTCTGCTCCCCCTCGGAGGTGGGGGGAAGACAGAAGCAAATCATATCTTAAGCTGTCTGTAATAATTATTATACTACAAAAATACAATTAAATCAAGGGATTTTTGCGATAAAATGTTGAATATTACCAAAAATCTTTATTTGATGCGGGACGTGGGGGCAAAATTCGGCCAAGCCCTTTACAAAATGAACGAAATGTAGTATAATAGTATGGAATATTTTCGGAAAATACATCAAGGGGGATAATTATGCTTCAGTACGAAGAACTTATACTTGAATTTGAAAATCTAAGGCCGCAGCTTGCCGACCTCAAAGCCGCGATAAATCCCGACGGGCTGAAAAAAGAAATTGCGGAGCTTGAAGAAGAGACCGCCAAGCCCGATTTCTGGAACGACACCGAGAATTCGCAGAAGGTTTCACGCAAGCTGGGTGCCCTTAAGGGTAAGCTCGCGCAGTTCGATAAGCTCGCCGAGAATTTCGAGGACGTTATCACAATGGCGGAGCTCGCAAACGACGAGGAAGACGAATCCATGCTCGGTGAGATAAAAGAGCTCGCCGATACCACAAAGGCGCAGCTCGAGGAGCAGAAGCTGGTAACGCTGCTGTCGGGCGAATTCGATTCCAAAAACGCTATCCTTACCTTCCACGCGGGCGCGGGCGGTACCGAGGCGCAGGACTGGGTGGAAATGCTCTACAGAATGTACAACCGCTGGGCGGAGCGTCACAGCTTCAAGGTGTCGCTGCTCGATTACCTTGAGGGCGAGGAAGCCGGCATCAAAAGCGCGTCGATACTGATAGAGGGAATGAACGCTTACGGCTTCCTCAAATCCGAGAACGGCGTGCACCGCCTTGTGCGCGTTTCCCCGTTTGACGCGTCCGGACGCAGGCATACAAGCTTTGCCAGCCTCGAAGTAATGCCCGAGATAGACGAAGACACCTCGGTGGATATCCGCCCGGAGGATATCGAAATGGAGGTTTACCGCTCGAGCGGCGCAGGCGGTCAGAAGGTAAACAAGACAAGCTCCGCGGTGCGCCTTATCCACAAGCCTACCGGTATAGTCTGCGCCTGTCAGACACAGCGCTCGCAGGTGCAGAACCGTGAGTACGCCATGCGTATGCTGATATCGAAGCTCGTCGAGATAAAGGAGCGCGAGCACCTCGAGAAGATCTCCGATATCAAGGGTGAGCAGCTCCAGATAGCTTGGGGCGCGCAGATACGCTCGTATGTATTTATGCCCTATACGCTCGCCAAGGATCACCGCACTGGCTACGAAATGGGCAACATACAGGCGGTAATGGACGGCGATATCGACGGCTTCATCAACGCTTATTTAAAGAGCAAGGCTCTCGAGAACAATGGTTAAAAACGAAATAATTCCCCTCACTATCGAGGATATAACGAGCGAGGGCGCGGGCGTCGGCCGATATAACGGTATGGCGGTGTTCGTGCCCTTTTCCGCTGTCGGCGATGAGCTCGATGTGCGCATAGTCAAGCCCGGGAAAAGCTACTGCTACGGGAAGCTCGAACAGGTGCGCGTACCCTCCCCCGACCGGATAATTCCCGACTGCGGCGCTTTCGGGAAGTGCGGGGGCTGCGCGTACCGGCACATTTCCTACGAGGCGGAGCTTCGCGCAAAGGAAAACGTGATACGCTCGGCGTTTGAGCGAATAGGCGGACTGTCACCCGGATTTCTGCCGATAATCCCCGCAGAAATGACCGACGGATACCGCAACAAGGCGCAGTACCCCATAGGACGCGACAAGGACGGTAATGTCGTGTGCGGATTTTACGCGCAGCGCAGCCACCGCATCATACCCTGTGAAAAGTGTATGCTCGAGCCCGATATCTTTGCAGACATCAGAAAATACACCGTTGAGCTGTGTGTGAAGTACGGTATCTCCCCGTACAACGAGGAGCTGCACAACGGCGTTCTGCGGCATATCTGCATACGCCGCGGGCATTATTCCGGCGAGATAAACGTCGTTCTCGTGGTACGGCGGAATGTCCCCGAGCTGAAAAAGATTTCGGCCGCGCTTATGGAGAAATTCCCGCAGATAAAGGGTATCACCGTGAACATCAACAAGGACATGACAAACGTGATATTCGGAGATACCGACATAACACTGCGCGGCGA
>JAFTAG010000252.1 GCA_017458655.1 Ruminiclostridium sp.
ATCTTCATAAATTTTTTGGATAGACTGCCTGACGGAATGGTGGCAGTCCGCTTTGTGTTGTTTTCAAAACCCCGGCACTTATTTTTTTGCATATTTTTTCTTTTGTCAGAGCCAAACAGCCGGGATTCTCTTGTCTTCTCGAATCCCGGCTGTTTCACTTTTGTTTTTTTACAGCGTCTTTTCCCAATGTGTCTCGCCCTCAGGCGAGACACGTTTCTCAAGCGTCAGCGGCCTCTGTGCTTCTCTCGATCTCTCAAATATGTCTGCCTCCTCCGCCGTGGCGGCCGCCGCCGCTGGAGTGGTGGGTGGAGCTGTGACCGGAGCTGTGGTGCGAGCTGCTGCCCGATGAGCTGCTTCTGGGGGAATAAGTTCTGTTGGTGAATGTACCGATATAGTCGTCCTGCTTGACGGTGAAATTGAGGGAATTATTCAGCACATACTGACGTGTGGAAGGCCTCTGGAGCTTCATTTTTGAGGATATGGACGAATATACGACAACTCCGACGATCACGCCGATAACGGCGCCGATGAACATATTGAACGCGAGATTTTCACGGAACGAATTCATTTCGACTTCCATACCGAGGACCTCCTGCTGGTCGTTGGCTTTGCCGAGGTCAAAATAGTATATCGTCTTTTCCAGAAATCCCAATGCAACGGCTTTGTAATTGCCGGCGCGCATATCGCTCGTGATGTAGTCGTAGAAGGAATCTATCCTCGCGTCGCTGAAATAGTTTATCGCGGAGCCGCTTGTCGAGAGGTAGTGATAGCGCGTGTCGAGGTTGATCAGAAACAGCACGCCGTCGGTGTTCTTACCGCATTTCTGTTCATACAGCACATCGCACATATCGACGACCGCGGAGTCCGATTTTGCGGTGCCCACATCGTCCGATGTCATTATTATGATGTTGAAGCCTGTTACCGATGCTGCCGAACGCATCTTCTGCGTTATTTCCTCCGCATCGGTCTCGTCGAAAAGCTTCGCGTCGTCTATTATGCTGCAATATACCGTTTTATCGGCAAACGCCGTTATGCAGAGCGAGCAGAGGCAGATAAAGACGGCGAGCAGGAGGGCAGTGACCTTTTTAAATTTTCCGTTCATCATACTATCGCCCCCACAAATGAAACTAAAGCAGCGATAACGGCCGCGACCGCCAGCGGTATCAGGAATGAGAACAGCGCGACCTTTCCCTTGTTTATCGGTATCTCGCCGCCGAATTTGCCGGTCTGACCGTTCATAGCGAAGTAATACTGCTTGTCGTTATATTTGAATGTCATAAACCACATCGGCATCATAGCCTGCAAATAATTTATACCTGTGAGACGGATATCCTTTGATGTGACATTGACGCGCGTGTAGCCGGTTATATCCTTGACGAATTCTTCTTCCGCGGCAGTCACGACACGCGTCGCGATACGCTGCTCGGACATTTCCTTTGTAACGTCATACCGAAGCGCGCTGTGGCCGGAGAGATACGACAGGTCGAAGTCGATGAGCTGTGAGTAGTCGAACGGCTCGATGCTGTCCATAAGCGCATCATCGGCCTTTGAAGAAGCGTCCGCGGGAACTCCCTTGAATTCGACGCTGCCCTGACGCACAGCCTTGCTTTTGGCCTCGGTCGTGACTATGTAATCCCCCTGTCTCGAGGAGGATATCGTCTTTGTGCAGTCCGCGGTGATGCTGCCGTTCACCTTGCAGTCGGCGAGCCAGAACGGGATATAGATGCCCTGCATTCTGGAGATCGACTCTCTGCTCCCGAAGCCTCTGGCTATCCAGAATTTTTTCGGCTTTATCCATTCATAGAACTGCTTTTCGGCGTCCTCGCGGGTCTTTTTGAACGGTATCATCCTGTCCGGACGATATTCTCCGGAAAGCCGTCCGCCGAGCACGACGGGGCTGTGGCAGTAAACGCACTCCGCGGAAGCCGAGAGCTCCGACTCCGTGAATATCGACGCGCCGCAGCCGGGGCAGTTGTAGAGCATATTGTCGTTGCCGAAGGTCACGCGGCGTTCATCGGTACCCTCCTGCTCGTAGAATTCACGCTCCGCTTCCGTGACCTGCTGTCCGTCCTCGTGGAGCGGGCCATCGAGCTGCGCCTTTGAGAAATGCGAGCCGCAGTATTCGCAGTGGAAGTCAAGCGACTCTGCCGAATAAGAGAGCGGTGCACCGCAGGAAGGGCACTTGTAAGCAAAAGATCCGTTTTCCATAGTCAATCCGTTTCGTTACCTTTCTTTATAGCGTTGTAGAGGTTGAGGCTGACCTTCTTTACCGCGTCGAGCACGGCTTCCTCGAGATCCCGCTCCAGCCCGAGATCTTTGATCTTACGGGTGACGATATCGTCCTTATCCTCGCGGCGGCGGCTGAATATCTTGTACGGCTTGAACAGCATACCCGTCTCGGTATCGAACACGGGGGCGGTAAGATTGCTTTCCGATTCCACCATTCTCGCGAGCCCGGCGGGCACAGCGTTGAATATCTCGACGTAGAGGAAGCTTGCCGCGCATATCGCCTTTATCACCTTGCTGTCGATAAGTATGCGCCGCGTGGTGTTGTAGCCCACGATAACGTCCTCAAGAGCGGTGTAGTAGTAATTCTTCCCGAACGACAGCGTGAGCATCGCTGCGTGCGCGTCCATAGCGTCAATAGCCGCGCAGGTACCGGTCATCATCGTGTTCAGCGGACAGATATCTATCGGCATGAACAGCTTTGAGCCGCACCATTTCACGAGCTCGGGCATACTTTCGCCGAAGATACCGGTTATGCGTATCGCGGAGATACGTCTGATGAAGGTGAAACGATGCAGGTACATTATTATCGCGTGTGCGCTGTATTCATCCACCGCTTTTTCGAGAATTATGGGCTGTTCCTCGGGGATAAGGTCTATAGCGCTCAGCAGGCCGAACGGCAGCAGCACATAAGCGAAGCGGTGCTTTCGGCAGAGCTCGATATCGGAAAGCTGCTGCAGCGCGAGTATGTAGTTTTCCGAAAAGTCGGTGTCCCCGAGCAGCTCTGCCGTGGCGCTGTTGATCTCGATGTAATCGGTGCCGCAGCTCATCACTGCCTTTATGTACGTTCCGAGAATGTCTCCCGTGACGCGGGAGGGGTTATATTTGGCATAAGACAGTGTCCTGTCGGTAATAACTGTTTTCATAGCCGGTCTCCTCACAATTCTGTCTTGAAAATCATACATAAGCATTATATCATAAACCGCGGAGATTTTCAAGTATTTTTCGTAAAATGATGACGGAAAATATTTTTCGTAAAATGATGACGGAAAAAATATTGCATTCCGACGCAAAATGTGTTATAATATATTAAGGAACCGCTGATTAAATCTTGCACACCGCTCGTATCGCGCCTTCAGCCGTCATATTGCACAACTTTTCCTTGACTTGCGCCGGCAAGCCTGCGGAAAATTTGTACAATCTGCCGACTAAATTCACGACACGATCGGCGCACAATCTTTAATCATCGTTTCCTTAAATTTCTCCTGTCAACTCATCAAGGTGCGGTATGGGATATGTTTTCTCTCCCCCGCCGGAGGCGGGGGAGAGAAAACATAGACCTGTGCGATGAAAAGGGACAAACCATGAGAAAAGCGATAAAGTCACTGCTGGCGGCGGCCGCGCTCGTTCTTGTGTCGGGGTGCGGCGGAAAGACTGCCGACGCGGAGATAAAGATACCGATACTCGAAGCGGGCGCGGAGGGCAGCTACAAGACAGCCGCGGCGGAATACCGCGACCTGCTCAACATCGACTCTATAGGCGCGGGAGTGGAATACGCCTACTCGGATACGCTCTCGGCGGAGTTCGACGCCAACCTGCTGTCGATCGATGTAAAGAAGAACACGCGGCTGAACAAGGGCGATGTGATAGCGGTATTCGACTCGTCCGCGCTCGATTACGAGCGGCAGAACCAGAAGATACTCACCGACAACGCATATGCACGTTACGCGTCTGCGGGCGGGGAAGCGGCGCGTCTGGAATATGAACGGGAAGCAAAGAAGCTCGAGCTTGTGGATCATAAGATATCGCTCTATACGATAACGGCGCCGTATGACTGCATAGTGACTGCCGTGGAGCGCATCGAAACGGGGACGGCCGTTCCCGCAGGGACTCACGTCTGCACCGTGGCAAAGCCCGACGAGGTATATATAACGCTTGACCGTGACCGCGAAAAGTTCGCGTTCGGTATGCACGTCGCAATGAAGTTCGGCACGAACGATGAGTATTCCGGCAGGGTGGTAATGGTTCCCGATACGCTCGGCAGAGGAAACAAGGTGCTCATAGCGTTCGACGACGGGGAGCTTGACCGCGCCCGCAGCGATATCGGCGACCTTGTCTCAATGGGCTGGGCGACCGTGCTTGTAAAGACCGTCGATATCAAGGACGCGCTCTGCATCCCAAAGGATGCCGTAATACAGTATTCCGGCGCCACTTACTGCTATTACGCCAACGACGGCTCCCGTACCCGCATACCGATCGAGACCGGCGATACCTTCGGAGATGTAACGGTAGTCCTCAGCGGCCTGTCGGAGGGCGACATGGTCAGCTATTGAGAGGCACAGAGGTACAGAGGGGCACAGAGGTCGCTGCCGCTTGAGAAACGTGGCTCGCCTAATGGCGAGCCACATGGGGCAAAGGCGCTGTAAAAAAAATAGACTGCATTTTTACCGGAAAAAGGTGGAAATGCAGTCATTTTTGTGATATAATAAAATTATGCAAAACATATCACGAGAATATTATAACACATAATTATGCTCTTTTATCATATCACAAAATGGTCTATTTTGCGAAAAAACTATCCCGACAAATTGATGATCGCAATGCCTTTCTCCCGCGCCATACGCACGGTCTGACCCGTTCCGCTTCTCAGATTGCGGCAATAGCAGATACAGCAGTCCGCAAGCTCGACAAGACGCTTGTTGCGCAGCTTCATACAGTCGCGGGTGTAATGTTCGGACAG
>JAFTAG010000253.1 GCA_017458655.1 Ruminiclostridium sp.
GCTCGTTATGCTGCCGTGCTTCTTCTTTATGAAGAAGATACGCGGGCGTGACCGTATCGGCGCGGCTGCGATACTCGCGGTAATGACCGTGTGTATGTACATCAAGCAGGTCGATATGGTATGGCACGGCGGTCAGCTCCCCAACTGGCTCCCGCAGCGCTACAGCTTTATGATATCGTTCCTTATGGTGACATTCGCCGCGCAGGCGTTCAACGAGATAAAGCGCATACCGAAAAAGCGTATCGCGGTGGCGGCGCTCGTATGGTTCGTGGTGCTGCTGCAGATAGAAGCGACCGACAACTACCTTGAGGATATCAAGCGCGATACTATGGACGGCATAAAGGTCGTTCTGCCCGCGATGCTCGTACTGATGCTGGTCGCCGCCGCTCTCGTGCAGGTCAAGGATAAGCTCGGAAAGCGTAAGAGCGCCGCTGTGATACTGTGCGTGATACTTGCCTGCGAGGGCTTCTACAACACGATAGACCAGCTTTACAGACAGCATCAGGACATCGTGTATTCCACGAGAGCGTCCTACAACAACGTGATACAGCCGACCCGCAAGGTCGTGAATGAAATAAAGGAGAACGATCCGGGATTTTACCGTATAGAGAAGACCTACCACCGGACGGTGAACGACCCTATGGCCGCCAATATGTACGGTCTGTCCCACAGCTCCAGCACACTCAACGCAAAACCGATAGCTATGCTCGGCGACCTCGGCTTCACGTCGCGGAGCCACTACACGCGGTACTCCGGCGCCACCGAGATAACAAAGAGCCTGTTCGGCGTGAAATATGAGCTGTCCTGTCCGGACAATTCCACATCGAAGCTCAAATCAGCCGACGATATCACCGTTACCGAGAATAAGCTCGCGCTTCCTATGGCGTACCTTGTGGATAACGACTACCTCGACACGAAGCTTGAGGACGGGCGCCCGTTCCACAACCAGAACGTGCTGCTCGCGAATATGCTCGGGAAGGCCGATGTGTCCGACTATTTCACCCGTATCATCAACAGCGATGAAACGCCCGTCGATCTCGAAAAGGTCAATGTCTCGCAAGGCAAGACCAACGACGGACATCACAGCTTCAAGGTGATAGACAAGAACAAGAACGCCGAGCTCGTATATACGCTCAATATGCCCGAGGAATCGGCGCTGTATATGTATCTCCCGTCCGTCTATGAGCGCACCGTCAACGTATGGCTGAACCGCGAGAAGTTCCTCGGGACTTACTTCGAGGGCGACAACAACAGCATTATGAAGATAGGCGACTTCAAAAAGGGCGAGCAGGTCATAATCGGTCTCACGCTCACAAAGGACGAGCTGTATTTCAAGGAAGCGCAGTTCGTGTATGTGAATAAAGCCGACATTGAGCGCGACCTCACGCAGCTGCTTGAAATGAACCGCGAGACTGTCGCCGAGCGCCCGACCCCGACCTCTATGAAGGTAACGGTGAATGCGGCAGCGGCCTCCACACTGTTCACGTCAATACCCGTGGAGAAGGGCTGGGAGGTGTTCATCGACGGTAAGAAAGCCGCGATTGAGAAGAAGACCGAGGACGGCACCGAGACCGTGAATTACCTCACCGCGCTCGACGCGGTAATAGCTGTACCCGTTGAGGCGGGGCAGCATACGATAGAGTTTAAGTTCACCACCGCGGGATATCCGCTCGCGATACTTGTCAGCCTGCTCGGGCTCGTGCTGTTCATCGGCTCGGCGGTCATATACCGGCTTTTCTTCTACCCGAGAAATTCCGGTAAGTCCGAGCTTTATGAGCTCTCCGGGATAGGCGGCGGGACAAGAGCGCAGAGGGAAGACGGCACCGACGATTCCGACGATTCCGACGATCCCGACGCTCCCGACGGCAGCACGCAGCAGGATAAGCTCCTCGATGTATTCGAGCCTACCGACGACGACGGGAAATGGCTCATGTAGCGATTGTTCATAACGGCGCCCGAAAGTGAATGCTCCGGACAGCCGAAATATACAACGGAGGAAATAAAATATGTTAATGACTATCGACGTAGGAAACACAAATACCGTCATAGGTGTGTTTGACAAGTCGGAGACCCTTGTGTTCGTAATGCGCATACAGACCAACGCGGCGAGAATGGCGGACGAATACTCGGTGCTGCTGACGGAGCATCTTCGGCTTGACGGACTTGATGTTAAGGAAATACACTCGGCGATCATTTCGTCGGTGGTGCCGCCCGTTACCGAGCAGATACGCACGTCTGTGCGCAAGCTTTTCGGTATCGACTGCAAAGTGGTGGGCCCCGGCGTAAAGACCGGGCTCAATATCCGCATAGACGACCCCGCAACGCTCGGTGCCGATATGTGCTGCGCGGGTGTGGCGGTAAAAACGTATTATGAGCTGCCCTGTATCATAATCGACCTCGGTACAGCAAGCAAGGTGCTCGCGGTGAACGAGAAGGGCGACTTTCTCGGCGGCATTATCTCGGTCGGTGTGGAAATGGCATTTTCCGCGCTTTCAAGCGGCACTGCGGCTCTCCCGCTCATCAGCGGCGGCGAGGTGAGCCATACGATAGGCACCAACACGGTCGATTGTATGCGCTCCGGCGTGATTGTCGGTATGGCGGCTATGGTAGATGGCTTTATCGAGCGGTTTGAAAAGGAAATGGGCAAGGTGCGCTCCGTCGTTGCGACCGGCGGATATTCTCCGCTCATTATGCCTTACTGCAAGTCCGACGTTATCTACGACAGCGACCTGCTGCTGAAGGGTATGCTCGAGATATACAAGAAGAACAAATAAAGCAGAAACTTGAAAGGTCGTGATACCAGTGAGATCGCCCGACGATTTCATTTCCTATGCGGTGAGGATGTGCCGCTTATGACACGCCCGGCCGACATTAAGGATCTCAATGGGATAAATGTACTGCACGCGCAGCTGCACATACAGCATATCGCCTACCGACCCGATATCTTCGCGCCGATAGAGCAGCCGTTATTCGACGAGCTTATGGCCGCGTATATCAATGACGACAGGAAGGATATCATCGTCTATGACAAAGACGGCGAGATACTCGGCTACGCGGCGGTCTCCGTATGCGATACCGAAAAAGGCAGGGGTGAGATACTGCCGTTCGTGTTCGTGGAGGTGAACGAGCTGTGCGTGGCGGAAAATGCACACCGACAGGGTATAGGGACAGCGCTCCTCGACGCGGTCAAGGAATACGCAAAGGGCAAAAACGCGAAATTCATAGAGCTCGGCGTGCAGGCGGAGAATACCGGAGCACAAGCGTTTTACAAGGCAAACGGAATGTTCGTAAAGAACCACAAAATGCAGTATAAATTACAGTAAAACAGAAAGGAAACAATAAAAATGACAGTATTTGAAGAATTGCAGCGCCGCGGACTGCTCGCGCAGCTCACGGACGAGAAGGAGATAGCCGACCTTATCAACAACGGCAAGGCGGTATTTTACATCGGCTTTGACCCCACAGCGGACAGCCTTCATGTCGGGCACTTTATGGCGCTCTGCCTTATGAAGCGTATGCAGCTCGCCGGGAACAGGCCTATCGCGCTGCTCGGCGGCGGCACGGGACTTATCGGCGACCCCTCCGGCAAGAGCGATATGCGCAAGATGCTCACAAAGGAAGAGATCGACCACAACATCGAATGCTTCAAGAAGCAGATGAGCAGGTTCATCGAATTCGGCGAGGACAAGGCGCGTATGGTAAACAACGCCGACTGGATTCTCGACCTCAACTATATGCAGCTCCTGCGCGAAGTGGGAGCCTGCTTCTCCGTAAACAAGATGCTTGCCGCGGAATGCTACAAGCAGCGTATGGAGAGGGGACTTACCTTCCTTGAGTTCAACTATATGATAATGCAGAGCTATGATTTCTATATGCTTTATCAGAAATATGGCTGCAATATGCAGTTCGGCGGCGACGACCAGTGGAGCAATATGCTCGGCGGTACCGAGCTTATCAGAAAGAAGCTCGGCAAGGACGCTTACGCAATGACGATAACACTCCTGCTCAACTCCGAGGGCAAGAAAATGGGCAAGACCGAGAAGGGCGCAGTTTGGCTCGATGCGGAAAAGACCAGCCCGTATGAATTCTTCCAGTACTGGCGCAACGTCGCGGACGCCGATGTCATCAAATGTCTGAAGCTTCTCACATTTGTTCCTATCGAGGAGATAGAGGAAATGGAGAAGCACATGGAGGGCGCAGATTTCAACAAGGCGAAGGAGCTGCTCGCGTTCGAGCTCACCAAGATGATACACGGCGAGGACGAAGCGAACAAGGCTCTCGAGGCGGCAAAGAGTATGTTCGGCGGAAGCGGGAACACCGACAATATGCCAACTACCGAGATCACCGCGGACAAGCTCACCGACGGCAGGATCGGCGTGCTCGACCTGCTCATGCTCACGGGGCTCGTTCCCTCAAAGCGCGAGGCGAGAACGATAATCGCCCAGAAGGGTCTCTTCATCGACGACGTCCTTATCGAAGACCCCACATCAATGATAACCATTGACGATCAAGTCATCATCAAAAAGGGCAAGAAGACATACCACAAGGCAAAGCGCGCATAGATCACATTAAGTTCCCGGCATCAATGACGGGTAAAAAGATGA
>JAFTAG010000254.1 GCA_017458655.1 Ruminiclostridium sp.
GTTCAGGCGTGCCGACATAAAGTCGGCAGATTGTACAAATTTTTCGCAGGCATACTGTCGTATGTCAAGGAAAATTTGTGCAATATGACGGCTTTAGGGCGGTGCGAATGGGCGGCAAGAGGTTTTTAGAGGTGCCCTAAAATATGACCATACAGATAATGGAGATGAGGCCGACGAAGACAGAAATGGCAGTTGACATTCGCTAATAATTAATAATGAATAATTAATAATGAATAATGAATAATTAATAATTGTGGTGTCGCTTCGCGACTTATTTGAATCGTGACGAGACTCGAAAGCCTTGTATATAGATCTATGGTGAGTTAAACGGGGAATCATATTATTCATTACATATACAGCAAATATATCACATAAAAGAGGCTTTGTCAATATTTTCGGACAACATTAACACTTTCTATACAATTTTGTTAAACAATAACAAAATACGGCTCCCCACGAAGATGACCGCGGACAGCCGTTATGCCGTTATGTTATAACTAAATATGTTCACCCGGATAGCTCATCATAAAATCAAGCGCGCAACCACAACTATTCATTATTCACTCTTCACTATTCATTATTTCTCCCGGAGTCAGTGAAGAGTGAATAATTACGGAGCTTCGTTCGTTGCTTTTATCGCAGCATATCCGGATAATGACACGGCCGGATCAATAATCAAATACCGTTCAGCGCCGAGCTGAGCGACTCCGGTATCCCCCTCGGCCCTCTTACGGCGAATATGCCGAATTCGTCATTAAGTCTTCCGAATGTGAATTCCTCGGGCGCATATCTTTTTTGCAGCTCTATCCTCATAAGCGCCTTGATGTTCACCTCGCCCTTGTATTCATACGGAATGTCGGTCTCCGTTACCCTGCACTTGTACAGTACGGCCGACACGGGCGCGCCGACATACATATATACCGTGTCGCCCTTCTTTATTCCCGCGCCCTGTTTCCAATCTATAACGTCCGTATCGTCGAACGCTCGGACAATGTCGTAGTATTTGGGATTTGCGGGAATTATCCACTCCTTCGGCGGGCGCAGCTTCTGCTTTTTCCGTGCCGACGCGGTAGCTATGTAGCTCTGATCCGCAAGCGAGGTGATACGCTTCAGCGGGACCGTCCCGTCGAGCAGCACCGATATCCAGTTCCCGCGGCTGATGTGATATCCCCGCATGAACCCGTCTTCCCGGACAAGCATATCCGCGAGCAGCGGGTCACTCATTCTGACATTGATGATATCCACCGTCCCGTCGCCCTCAAGGCCGAGCTTCGAGCGCTTTATGTCCAATTATCAGGCAGTACCATTTGTTGTTGTCGGAATGTCTGAAAACGGCGTAGGCGGGAAATTTCATCCACAGGTATTCCGGCTCGGTACCGTATTTCTTTTTCAGATATCCGTAAACGCTTTTACGAAGCGATCTGTCCGAAGCCTTCATTTTTTCCGCTTTCCTTTCAGTAGTATCGGGGCACCTTTTAGGACTCCCGCCGCTCTTCCGGCGGTCAGAATGTCTTTTTTACCACGATCTCGACCTTCCCGCCGATGATACCGACGGTAACATCGTCAGCGAGGTTGGCGATTATCGACTTTTCAAGCTCGTCCCAGGCTGCCGCATCGGGCTTTGCGCTGCTGCGGTAGCTTTGAAGCGACCACTGACCCGTGTATCCTACCGGGTTGGTATTCATACCCATATTATAGAAATCCGGCGACGCGACATTCTCGATATCCGTCGCAGCGGCCGCTGAGAGCGCGTAATTCGCGATCATTACCTCGGCGGCTATCCTTATCTTGTTCATAATGCCGACAGAGGCCGCGTTCTTCCCGGAAGCGGAGACCGCAAGCAGCTCCTCACGGTCGAAGGAGGTGAGCTTTGTGTCCGATCTTACCAGGGCGTGTATCTCGAAGCTTTTGCCCTCATTCTCGATCCAGAACTCACCGCTTCCGTAAGCAAGAAGATTCGGCAGCATACCGACGAGCTCCTCGCATAGCAGTGAGAGCTTTATCTCCTGCTTTTTGTCGAGGTCATTGTACCGGGCGGCCTTTTCCGCGATGCCGGTCACGCCTTCAATACTGTCGGCGGACTTTTTGAATTTGTACACGTCTGTTTTCATAAGCAGTTTCCTTTCTTCCGAACAGCGCATTTTTGCGCTGAAAAATTCACAATTCATAATTATTTATTATATCACAATTTCGCAAAAATTTCCATTACCGAAAACGCAATATTGCATTTTCTACAATATTCACAATTTCTTTGACCTTTGTTTGTATCTTGTGTGCAGTATTCACAAATTTGTTGTTTTTTCGGAAAATTTCTTCCCGGGCGCAAATTCCCACTGTACAGCGAAATTCGAACTGCCGGACATTTTGTAATGGTAAAAATAATCAAAAACGCCTTGACTTTTGTTAAAAGTTTTAGTATAATTAAATATAATATAAAAATAGTAGTCTTTCCGCGTCGGTTTTTGACGCAAACGGATAATTGTTCGCGCGACTGAATTTTATGCACAGGTGTCTCCGGTATCGTCTCCGATAGCCCCGGACGCCTGACCGACCTCTTTGTACAGATCGGACGGTGATGATATGAAGAAATATATGATGAAAACAGCCCGCGGCGGCACCGCTGCCGGCACGGTTTACCGCATACGCGAAAACTGCGGCTGCCGTAACCGCCGCCCGGAAAGCCCCGAATACGAGACCGGGCTCCTTAAAAAGGCGGCGGAGCAGCTTCGCCTCGAGCTATCGGATTCCGCGAACAGAGCGACCGGTGAGAGCCGCTCTATACTCGAAGCCGAAATTATGATGCTCACCGACCCGAGCTTCCTGAGCACCGCCTGCGAAATGGTAAAAAACGGCGATATGACCGCAGAACAGGCGATAATACAGACGGGTATCGTGATGAAGGAAAGGTTCTCCGGCGTAAGCGACCGGTATATGCTCAGCCGCACCGACGACATAACCGGACTTGTCGAGAATATACTCCGAATGATACGCGGAGAGCACCGCGAAAAGCTGGAAAAGCCCTCGCTGATAGCCGCGATACAGCTCAGCCCCGCCTGCATCTCCCGCCTCGATCTCGGAATGATACAGGGCATAGTCACCGAAAAGGGCTCGCCGGTCTCCCATGTCTCCATACTCGCGGGAGACTGCGGCATACCGTACATATACGGCTCCGCGGAGGCGGTCGCGGCGATAAACAACGGGGACAGGATAATAATAGACGACGGGACGCTCATAGTTGACCCGGACGACGAGACCTACAGCGCGGCTTTGGAAAAGATGTCGCGCAGCGCCCGCCGCGAAGCTCCCCCGACCGAAGCCCCGGAATGCAGCAGGACACCCGTATTCGCCAATGCCGGCAGCCTCAATGACCTGAGAGCCGCGGTACGGCAGGGCGCGGACGGTATAGGACTTTTCCGCACGGAGTTTATGTTCCTCGACCGCGAGGACGAGCCCCCGGAGGAGGAGCAGTACGGTATCTACCGCGAGGCCGCCTCGATAATGGGCGACAGAAAGACCGTCATACGCACTATGGATATCGGTTCTGACAAAAGGACCGCGTGGCTGCAGCTGCCGGACGAGAAAAATCCCGCGCTTGGTTTCCGCGGGATAAGAGTATCGCTCGATCACGAGCATATATTCAGAAAGCAGCTTCGGGCAATAATGCGGGCGGCCGTACACGGCAATTTCAGGATACTTCTGCCGGTGATAACATCGGTCTGGGAGGTCAATGAGGCTCTGCGCATCATCAACGACTGCGAAAGAGAGCTCACCGAAAGCGGCATACCCTGCAAAAAGCCCGGGGTCGGTGTGATGATCGAGACCCCCGCGGCCGCTATGATCGCACCGGAGCTCGCGGAGATCGTGGATTTTTTCAGCATCGGAACAAACGACCTGACGCAGTACACTCTCGCCATAGACCACGAGGAGGAAAGCCTCGACAGGCACTACGACCCCTGCCATGAAGCCGTATTCCGTATGATATCGCTCGTATGCAGAGCCGCACACAAGCAGGGCATCACAGTCTCCGTATGCGGCGAGCTTGCGGGAAGTGAGGCAGCTATCCCGAGGCTGATAAGATCGGGAGTGGACGAGCTTTCTGTATCGTCGTCAAAGATAGGCAGGACACGCACAAACGCCGCAGCGGCCGAAAAAGAGCTCATCACGGCCTGCATAGGCACCGACATCGCTTCCCCGGCAGACGGCAGACTGGTGCTCATGGAGGATATCCCGGACAAGACCTTCGCGGCGGGGATCCTCGGCAGGTGCTTCGGGATAGTCCCGTCAAACGGCACCGTGTATTCCCCGATAACCGGCACAGTGACGATGATCGCCGAGTCGAAGCACTCTTTTTCCGTCGAAAACGAGGAGGAGAGCATTCTCGTCCACGTCGGCATCGACACCGTAAAGCTCGGCGGCAGGGGCTTTGAATTCAGAGTCGCCAAGGGAGATCCCGTCGAGGCCGGTCAGCCGGTAATGGACGCCGACCTCGACTTCATCAAAAAAGCCGGGCTTTCAACTATGATGATCGTTGTGAGATGCAGCTGATACTATAGTTTCATCTAAATACAGACACGTTTGTTTCTTCCCTCGCCGAAGACCGGGAGAGAAACGCAAACAGATCTTGTCTGTAGTTTTAAACCAAATCGGTATGATACCAAGCGACTGTGTGTATTTATGCACAGTCGTTTTTTGTGCGCATTGTGATAAATTACAAATAAGGTCATCACA
>JAFTAG010000255.1 GCA_017458655.1 Ruminiclostridium sp.
CGCCGTTGTAGTCGATACGGATATTGCCGTTTTCGAGCATTACCCCGAAGCCCGCAAGTCCGCTCATCTCAACGCCGGTGATCTTGCCGCTCACTTCCTTAAGCGTCGGAACGATCATCATCGGCTGCTTTGTAACGATGTCGTACTTCTGCGTCACCTTTGCCGTTATCGCCGAATTAAGCGCCTTGTCGGAGACCTTCACCTTGACAGCGAGCTTTGCGCCGCCCGCCGACAGATTGAGTGTGTAGCTGCCCTTGCCGATACCGCTCCTGCCTATAGACACATTCAGCACACCGTCGCCGATGCTGCCGAGAGCCGAGCCCTTCTTTGAAGAGTCTATCGCAACGGTCGAAGCGCTTGCGGGCGCTCCGTTGAATGTCAGAGGGAAGGACAGCACCTGCTCGGGAGCGTTCGTATTCAGCGTGACTTGCTTCAGGCCGCCGAGATCGAGCGTCAGAACGTCCTTCGTGACCGCGGAAACGGTGAACGCGAGCTGCACGGGGTCGTTGGCGTTCCAGCCGTCCTTGCTTATCATCAGCTTGTCGCTTGCCTTGCCGCTTACCGTGATAAATACCGTGCTGTCGAGCGCTCTTACGCTGTTGGAGCCGTATTTCAGCCGCGCGCCCGTCAGGTCGAAGGGCGTGTAAATGCCGTCGGTGAGCTGTAAAACTTCGGTCGTGAGCGTCGTCTCAACGCCCGACTTGACCGTAGCCTTCGCGGTCGAGAGCTTCAATGTCGGCTTGCTGTAAACGAGCGGCATTAAGTATGTCACGCTGCCCTCCTCGCCGAGATCGAACTCGAGAATGTTGCTGTTCACGGCCTTTTTGCGGTCGGCGCCGTCTTTGAGTGTGACCGTTATCCTGTCCTTGGAGAGCGTTGCGTCAAAGAATTTCGCGCTTGCCTTGTTGGAGTTCGCCACCTCCGTCTTGCTCGTCACATTGACCGCGAAAATGTGCTCATCAATGCTCTCGAAAAGGTTCCATTCGGAGGTCGGAACGGGCTCCGGAGGCGTGGGTGTATCGCCGTTCTTCACAGTGACCTTGAAGGTCGCGCAGGAGGTCGCGGTAACGCCCGCGGCAGTCTCGCTGTCGATTCGCAGCTTAAGCTCGGTAGTACCGATAGGTGCGTTCTCCGCCGCGCCGATGTAGTACCCGCTGTCGCCTTCGGCTATCGTCGTCATACGGAACAGGTCAAGCCCCGCTTTCGCAGCCTTTGCGCTCTCGTCGGAGTCCGCGAACTGCACGTCGGAGACCGCATAATCGGTATCGAACACGCGCACGTCCAGCTTCGCGACGCTGCCCGACCCGACCGTGACATCGCCGACATCTGCCGCCACACCGTCGATTATGCGGAAGTCCGCGTAAGCCTCACCCGCGTAGTCCTCCGACTTGGCGGTGGCGACTATGCGGTAGGTGCCCACCTGCATCATCTTATCCTTCGGGATAACGGTGAGCGTCTCGCCGTCGATCTTGTAGTATTCGAGCGTGTAGTCGCTGTTCTCGGCAAGCTCGACGCCCATTTCGGTCGTGAGTACGGCCGCGGGAGCGTTTATCGCGCTGCCGGTGTAGTAGAACGTATCCTGCGAGAGGTTCATTCTCACGGGGGAGCCGTCCGACACGCACATCATCGCACCGAGGGGTTTCATATCGCTCATCACCTTGATCGTTTCACCCGTCTCGGGGTCGGTCTCGGTGGAAACCCAGAAAGTGCTTGTATTCGCGATAGCCTTCGGAACGGCGGACGGGTCGTTCTCGTCAACGACATACGTCATTACCGTCATGGTGTGCTCGCCGTCTTCGAGCGCGTTCAGCACGGACGGGTGAACGACGTAGAATATCTCGTCATTCATGTTGTCCGAGAGGTCGAGGCAGTAATCCTCCTCGCTCCAGCCCTCTTCCGGCGCAGCGTCCGAAAGCGCCATAAGCAGCGCCGCGTTGTCGCGGTCGGCTTTCTTGGTTATCTCCTTGCCGTCCTTTGTGAAGCACTTGAACTCGCCCATTGAGTTGTTGATAGCGTTTTTGTCAATGGTCATGACACCAAATGTTGTTTTGCCGTCAGTGTTGACAGTTGCTTCAAGCGCCGCCGTCATCAGAGAGTATATGCCGGAACAGAACAATCCGGTCCACAATACGTTGCTGACACCGTTGACGACCTTCATCGGAGTAGAGTACTCTTCCCGTATCTGCTCATTAAGTATCTGGTGCATCAACCCGAGATCGGTACGGCAGAACCAACCGAGTAAGCCGTTGGATGTGGCGCATATCTCGCCTGTGAAGATAGTGCCGCAGTCGGTGCAGCGCTGTGTGTAGGTCACATAGTAATACTTGCCGAGACGGGAGACCTTGCTCTTGACGCTGGTAAAAATGCGCTTTCCGAGCTTGTGGTTTTTATCGCCCGCATACCCGCCGCATTTCTTGCAGGTGAGGAAGTGGAACTTATCGTTCTTCGCGTGGGCTTCGGTCTCGCCGTGAGGCTCTTCCCCTATGACCTGTTCGCAAATACCGCAGACTATACTGTGGGTATCAACATCATTGGTGCTGACATACTTGTTTGTGTCGGGCGCGTTGTGCGGGCAGTCCTCCTCGCGGGTCGCTCCGCACTTTGTGCACTTTCTTATGACCTTACCCGCAGTTCCGGAGCCTGTGATCTCGGTCCCCCACTCGTGTGGGATATTGTCGTCAAGCAGAGTGTGGCACTTCGCGCAGACGGTATAGTGCATGGTATCGGACTTGCTGTGATACTCTATGCCCGTGCCGAAGTGCTCGCACTTATCGGGGTCGGTCTTTTCGGGAGTGGTCTTTTTGCCCTTCCTTACTTTGATCTTTTCGGTGACTATGACCTCACCGCCGCCGGGCTTCTTGCCGCCTATGCGGATAGTTATCTCCTCGGGCGGCTCGACCTCCCACTTGATCTTGGACTCTATCTCGACCTCCCAGACCTTCTCCTTTTCGATGATCTTGATCTCGTCGCCGCTCTCCGTGGTTATCTCCTTGGATTCGCCGATCTGCGCGCCGCCGTCCTCGTCGTTCTCGAAGCCGAGGAGCTGCAGCACGATGTTGTCGATGCTCCAGTAGTCGCGCAGAAGCTCGAGCTGTACAAAGAACGTGTCGTCCTCGAACCACTCGACCTCGTTGACGGAGGGCGCAGAGCCCGCATTTTCCTTAAGCGCGACATAATCGCAGAGAATGCAGTTATCGAGATATTTGTTCGCGGTCACGCGGAAGGTCTCGATCTTGTGAGCCTCCCGTTCCGATTCGTTGCCGCATTTGCACGTCCACTTGTGGTCATCGCTGCCGAGGGACGTGTATATCTTGTCGCAGGGGACTGCCTTGCCGTCGTTGAGAGTAGCGCCGCAGTATTTGCACAGTTCATAGTGAGTATCTGCGGTCGCGGACTTGTACGTCTTGCCGGTTCTGTTGTGGTCGCAGTATTCATAAATACCGCAGACCTCGCAGCTTCTCATACATCTTCCGTCGCCGGCCGGACGCCATTCGTCCCACTTGTGGTTCTCCTGCGGTACAACGACACGGCCGCAGGCGCAGGTGCCCTCGTGGTAATACTCGCTTGTCACGAACTCGGGGTCGTGATTCTCCTCGACGGGTCTGAGGTCGCAGTATTGGCAGGCCTTTGTATGGACGTTCTCGTCCTTGTCGGTATAGACGTAGGTGTGGGGTATCTTATCTTCGACCTTCATCTCACAGACGTTGCAGTGAGCCGAATGCGTCTCGGTGGTCGGGCTTGCCATATAGAAGACACCGTCATTGTGATAGCAGTATTTTTTGGCGCCGCAGGTCTCGCACTGCGTGTAGCCGAGCGTGCCCTCGAGCGCCCACGTTAAGTTGCCTTTATGGTCGTGCCAGAAGTCGTGTTTTTCTACTATCTTTTGACCGTTTTCATCGAACTTGAATTCGCCGCATTTTTTGCATTTATAGACGTGGGTGTCTTCGTCAAGCTCGAAGGCTTTGTATTCGTGCTGACATTCTTCATACACATAGCCGCACTCCATACGACATCTGTCGGGGGTATGAGCACCGTCATTGTAAAGCACATGGATAGACCTGTCTCTTGTGTTTCCGCATACGGAACATACATCTTGACAGAAATTTTCGTCTATCATTTTACGTTCCCAGACGTGGGTATCTCGTCCGGAATAAGATGTCAGCTTGGCACCGCATTTGCAGTACATACCGGTGTCGTTTCCATAAGCCAAAATGTGATGTGATAAAATAGACACTCCGCATTGTTCACATATTTCTCTGTGGTATTCACAATCGCCTATTTGAATAGTCTTATTGGTAATGTAACCGTGATGCTCAGCAACAGGCCATTCTCCCGGGTAATATACATCATATTTATTACCACATATTTTACATAGTAAACTATTGGGATCTTCATCTCCGCCGAGGGGTGTATGTCCTTCCAAATAGGTGTCTCCGCAACGGGTACAGGTGTATTTGTGATTTGCCGCGTCATATTTAGATGCAGTATAATTGTGGAAAGTATATCCTATATTAGAAGCATTATTTTCTTTCAGCCCGCACCAGCAGTAGCCCTCCGTGCCGCCGACATAGCCGCCGGAATTAACGTGCTCCTTATATATCTTTTTACCGCAGTCCGAGCAGACCCAAAAATGATAAAGACAGTCGTTGTCTATCTGTTCATAAGTGCCGTTTTCATGTGAACACGTTGACCCGTCGGCTTCGGTAATGGCGGGGGCTTCCGTGTCCTGCGTTTCCGGTTCGGCTTCTGGCTCCTGTTCCGGCTCGTCGGGTGTCTCCGGCGCAGCCGCCGCGTTCGCATAAAGCAGCCCTATGTGCGAGGCGACCGGTGCCGGCACTTCGGTGTCCTCAACGGGCGGCGGGGTGTCGTCCGCGTACACCGGCACCGTCACCGACGTGCATATCATAGCCGCCGTCAGCAGAGCCGATGTAAGCTTTTTCCATAATGTCGTTTTCTTCATCGGTTCGTCCCCTTTCAGTTCTCTTTTGTTTCTTCCGCGTATTTTTTCGATACCGCGCGGTCTATCGGTATTATTATAACTATCGCCGCAGCCACGCAGGCAAGCCCTATAGCGCCCGTTATCCACGCGCCGAACATAAATCCGATGCAGAAGAAAAACGCGAACCCGCACGTCGGCAGCACGCCGTACAGCGATCTTATC
>JAFTAG010000256.1 GCA_017458655.1 Ruminiclostridium sp.
TCCTTTGCCATTGATTCGAGTATCGCCGCCACCTCCGACAGTGCTGTCAGCCCGAATGTCGCGGAGCTGCCCTTTATGGCGTGCGCCTCTATGCGGTAGGCGGAGAGGTCTCCGTCATTTTCCGCTTTTGCGAAGGCTTCTTCGAGCTTCCCGAGCTTTGACGGCATAAGCTCACAGAAGTGTCTTAACGTTACCGCGAGTATATCCTCGTCGGAAATGTTCTTCCGCGCTTTTTCGAGGTCGATCTCTTTTACGGCGGGAATGAACGGCGCTTCCCCGCGGGGGACTGCCGGAGCGGGTACGGGCGGCAGCTCCTCCTCGAACTGCGCGGCGGCTATGTCGTGCGGGAAATGCGGTATCTCGGCGGGGCGTCCGCTGTGCTCGCTCATTTTATATTCCGGGTCGTCATCTATCATAGCGACCATTATATCCGCGATATCGGGGTCGAACTGCGAGCCCTTGCAGCGCAGTATCTCGGCTCTTACGGCGGCCTGCTCGCGAACATTTGAGTAGGAGCGGTTCGAGGTCATTGCGTCGTAACAGTCCGCAACGCAGATGATACGGGCCTCCTCGGGGATATCCTTCCCAGCGAGACCGTCGGGATAGCCTTTGCCGTCGTAGCGCTCGTGATGCCACCTCGCGCCGGTCGCGAGCCCCGGTATCTCGGTGATCTTCCCGAGAATGTCGTAGCCTGTGGTGGTATGTGTTTTTATCTGCGCGTATTCCTCGTCGGTAAGCCTTGACGTTTTGTTTATGATAGCCTCGCTCACGCCTATCTTCCCGACGTCGTGCAGCAGCCCCATGGCGTAGATGTCGGACTGTATCTGCTCCGACCTGCCCATTCTGCGCGCTATTTCGGCGGCATATGCGGCGACTCTGCGGGAATGACCGTGAGTGTAGTGATCCTTTGCATCGACCGTTTCCGACAGCGCGAGCATTATCTGCTGCGTCAGCCGCTCGGCGCGACCGGTCTGCTTTAGCACCTCTCTCTGAAGCGAATGGCGGAGCCCGTCGAGCTCGATTATCCTTTTAACGCGCTCGGTAAGCACCTCCGACACGATCGGCTTTCTTACAAAGTCCGCGGCTCCGGCCTTAAGGCAGCGCATCTCGGTATCCGCGTCCTCGCTTCCGGTGAGGAATACCACGGGCACCGACGAATACTCGGGGAAGCGCCTTATCTGCGCGAGCGTCCCGAAGCCGTCGGTCTCCGGCATCACGATGTCGAGCAGTATCAGCGCGGGGCGTACCGACATAAGCTTTGCGAGAGCCTGTGCGCAGCTCCCGGCGGTCTCGGTGCGGAACAGCCTTCCGAGTACAAAGCTGCAGGTATCTCTTATCGTTTCGTCATCGTCTATGATGAGCACGAGCGGGGTATCGTCGGCGGCTTCCCGCCCGTGGATATCGCTTGTCCGCAGTTCCGTATTGTCGGCGTTATTCATATATATTACCTCCCGCGCCGGAGTATTCCGTGATTCTGTTATGCGATCACCCCGATAACGCTCCATAAAATCAAGCGCGCAGCGCAGCCGCAACTATTCGCTATCCATTCTCCACTGTTCACCGTTCACTGTCCCGGGGCGGAAATAATGAACGGTGAAGAGTGAATAATGAATAGTTTCGGAGCGGCTTCGCCGCATATTTGGATCGTGACGGGATCCGGACGCCTTGTATATAGATCTATGGTGAGCTGAATTGATGATCATATTACATTATACATCATAATCTGCCGCAGGTCAAGTGTTTAACGCGTCATTATTGACAAAATCCGACCGATGTGATATTATTGATATGTATTATTATGACATTCTCACGGTATCGGCTCCCGGTACCCGTGTAAAAGGAAAACGATATGTCGGGTTCAAACCACAAATTCCTCAAAACAGCAGTTTCCATAGTGTCCGCGTTGTGCATATCCACGGCGTCGGCACAGCTGTTTTGCTGCCCCGCTCACGCACAGCAGGCAGGGGAGACCGTAAAGGTCGGCTACTTCGAGAACGAGGTATTTCAGGAGGGCGCCGGTGAGGGGCAGGTCAGGACGGGCTATGCCTATGAGTATTACCGTAAGCTCTCGGAATACACGGGCTGGGGCTATGAGTATGTTTACGGGGATTTCGGCGAGCTTTACGAAATGCTTGTGAACGGAGAGATAGACCTTCTCGCCGGGCTCGCTTACACGGAAGAGCGCGAGGGTATCATCGGCTATCCCGACGCGCCTATGGGAAACGAGACCTACAGCCTCGTAAAGCATGAGACCGACGCCGATATCACCGCTCAGCCGTCAACCCTCGCCGGAAAGCGCATAGGAGTCCTTGACAGCGCGATAGTGGGCGTTCTTGAAAATTATCTCGACTCCCGCGGCGTCACAGCCCAGGTGGTGCCTTTCGAAGCTTACAGCGACCTTTTCGCGGCGTTCGACAGCGGCAATGTCGATGTTCTCGCAGTCGAGGGCGACGGAGCCTACGGGCGGGAAAACTCCGAGGTGCTGTGCTCCTTCGGCCAGTCCGACTATTACCTTTGTGTAAGCCCCAAGCGCCCCGACCTGCTTGCCGTGCTCAATACCGCACAGGCGGAGCTTGCCGCGTCCGAGCCGAACTACATAAACCTGCTGAAAATAAAGTATTACCCCGTGAGCGTGTCGAGCAGGGCTTTCTCGGCTGCGGAAAAAGAATGGCTCAGCGAGCACCGCACCCTCGGTATCGGCTATCTGAACAATTACCTGCCGTACAGCGATACCGACAAGGACGGCAGCGTCACGGGACTGATAAAAGACCTTGTCCCGGAGATGGTGAGCGGCCTCGGTATAGAAGGCCTGAATGTCACCTACACCGGCTATGACAAATATGACGATATGATCGCCGATATGGCGGAGGGCAGGATAGACGCGGCGTTCCCCGTTGGCGGCGGGCTTTATTATTCCGAGATAAACGGTATCTGTCAGTCCAACGCCGTGCTCTCGTCCTCCACCGAGCTTATCTACAAGGGCGAATACAGCCCCGACACCGTGCTGCATTTCGCGGTGAACGAAAACAACCGTATGCAGTATTACTTTGTTATGACTAATTTCCCGAGCTCGGAGGTCACGCTGTACCCGTCTATCGAGCAGTGCCTCGATGCCGTGATATCGGGCAGGGTCGGCTGCACCACGCTCAACGGCGTGAGAGCGAACGATATACTGAAAAACAGCCGTTACCGCGATCTCTCGATGAAGCAGCTCAGCAGCAGCGACGACCGATGCTTCGGCGTCAAGATAGGCAACGAGGGGCTGCTGAAGCTCCTCAACCGCGGCGTGAACGTGGTCGGCTCCGATTATATTCAGAATACCGCGTACAAATACACGAACGGACTGTACGAATATACCTTCGCGGATATGGTCGGGGACTATCTGTGGCTTTTCGCGATAATCGTGATCGCTGTGGCGGGACTTATCATACTGTTCCTTACCCGCGAAGCCGTAAGGAACAGGAAAGAGGTGCAGACGAAGGAAAACGCCCGCATAACGCTCGAGGCTAAGAACAGAGAGCTCGCGGAGAGCAGAGCCGCGCTGATAGAATCGAACGAAAAGCTCGAGACTGCGGCGCATGAGGCGGAAAAAGCCAATATGGCGAAGACCTACTTTCTCTCGTCGATGTCGCACGACATACGCACGCCGATGAACTCGATACTCAGTATGAACGAGATGATACTGCGTGAGAGCGACGACGAAGACATAATCACCTATTCCGAACATATCCGCGCTTCCGGCAGCACACTTCTCGGGCTTATAAATGACATACTTGACTTTTCGAGGATAGAAGCCGGAAAGCTCGAAGTCATTTCCGAGGAGTACGAGGTCGCGTCCGTGCTCAACGACCTTGTGACTATGGTCAAGACCAAGGCGGACGAAAAAGGGCTCGTGCTCCGGCTGAATATCGACAGCAGCCTGCCGGGACGTCTGTGCGGAGACGAGATACGCATAAAACAGGCAGTCACGAATATCCTCACAAATGCGGTCAAGTACACAAAAAAAGGCTCCGTGACCTTTACTGTGGGATATGAGGATCTTACGGACGAGCCCGACTGTATTATGCTGAATGTAAGCGTTGAGGACACGGGTATCGGTATCAAGGAAGAAGACATCGCAAAGCTTTTCGCAGCGTTTGAGCGTATAGACGAGGCGAACAACAGAAATATCGAAGGTACGGGGCTTGGCATCACGATAACACAGAGACTGCTCGGCCTTATGGGGAGCGAGCTTCGGGTAAAGAGCGAATACGGAAAGGGCTCACGGTTCAGCTTTTCGGTAAAGCAGGGGGTAGTGCGCCGTGAAGCGGTGGGCGACTATGAAATGGCGTTCAGACGCTCTGTGGCCGAACGAAAGACATACCGCGAAAA
>JAFTAG010000257.1 GCA_017458655.1 Ruminiclostridium sp.
CGCTGGGACGAGCTCGCAAAGCTCCGCGGGAAAGGCTATTACGGCGTTGACTGCGTCGGGCTGATAAAATCCTACTACTGGAGCGGCAATGCCGACGGCGGTACGGGCTCCCCGAAATACGGGGCGGCGGGGTTCCCCGATGTGAACGCAAACTATATGTTCCGTCAGGCAAAGATCAAGGGCACCATAGACACAATCCCCGAAGTGCCCGGCATCGTCGTTTACTGCAAAACTCACCCTCATGTCGGTGTATATATCGGCGACGGCCGGGTGATCGAGAGTACGCTATCCAAAAGGGGCGACGGCGCGGTGAAAACAAAGCTGTCCGACTTCACATGGGAATACTGGTTCGAGTGCCCGTATATCGCATACCCGAAGACCGGGACCGCAAATACTCCCAAAAACACACAGACACGCCGCCTCGCTTACCCCGCTGTCGTTCGCGCGGCTGCATCAAAGTCGAGCAGGCGTGTTGACTATCTCGCCGCAGGACGGAAGGTCAATGTCGTTCCCGGAAGCGATGCGGTTGACAGATCTACCGGCTTTACTTATGTTAAGATCGTTGGTGATCCCGAAGGCTGGGTCACAAGGTCTGCGCTTGAATAAAATTTCACAGGATCATAAGTGTTGAGTATATAAACAAATGCCCCGCTCGGTTTTGATTACGGGCGGGGATTTTTTTTCGGGATGTCAGACTGTCGGGGGCTTTATTCGGTGTCGCCGCCGCGACTGGTGGAGGCTATGCGTGACTTTTTGAATGCCCGTTAATAAAATCATACTTGTTTAAAAAACTTCTCATCTATTTCATATTCTGTAATAGGTGTTAAGCCAATTCTATATTCAGCAAGACGATCTATTAAATCCTCACCGTCAATAAGATCAATTTGTAATTTTCCTTGAGTAGCAGCTTCATCTTGAGCCGGTTTTGAAAAGGAGCCTGTTGTAATAAAAATAGCTTTCTCGATATCAGTGGTTAATGACCCTCTGAAGTCTCTGATATCACTAGAAGGAACACTGCCACTATATCTTTTGCATTGAAAAGCTACTTTATAACTGAATAATCCATTTATCTTTAATCTGCCATATCCATCAATTCCACCGTCACCGGTCTTCCTTGTTACCTCTACTTCACAGAATCCGGATTCTCTTAACAGCCTTTGAGCAAGTCTTTCAAAGGCGAATGGATCCATTGTAAGAAGTATATTATGTAACCTCTCTCTCCACGGCTTGTTCTCTTCCGGAAGATCAACGCCGTCATCTTCCAATACTTCATCTTTTTTGGGGTCTTTGTCTTCGCTTTATAAACTGCGGACTGTATTAACACAATCATCGACATCGACTTGAAATATGTCTTTATGCTCAGGTAAAATTGTCCAAACTCCACGCTGGGTTTTTTCTATTATACCATATATTTTCAAATATGTTCGTGCCCATGCTAATCTGTATTGAATTTCAGTCAGACTTGATTTATCTGAATGTGGAAATTCAATAACTGCGTCTGGAAGATTTAAGTTTTTAATCACTTCAACATATATCTCATTTATATTTCCCGAACCACCAAGTGCTTGTAGTGCGGATAAGGTAGGGTTTATTAGATCGCTATAATTAGGTGTTCCTCTTGGAATATCCTTTCTTCTCTTCATAAATAATTCCCCTTATCTATTGATTTATATAAATTATATCATATCTTTTTGAATTCGTCAATTAATAATGTAAAAATACAAGCAAAAACCTCTGAACCGCATGATTGGTTCAGAGGCTTTTGCTACCCTGTAAGCTATGGTACGGGCATACGGTGGTGGAGGCGAGGGGAGTCGAACCCCTGTCCGAAAACCGATCCGCACGTCTTTCTACACGCTTATTCGCTTATTTGGGTCTCCCTCGGAGCTCTCCAAGCGACAGGATAGCTCTCCGGCAGCTCTTTAAAGAGCGCAGGGGGTTACAGAGCTCTCACCCGATGCGTTGGCTGCTGTGTGACGCCCGAGCCGGAGCCGCAGCGCTCTCCGGGCGGACGTGCTGCACTCAGGCAGCAAGTGCAAGATCGTTAGTCTTAGCGTTTAATTTTAAATTACCCATTATTAAGGAGTTTAGGAGAACTCCGCGTGCTTAACGAGTTTCACGATCCCCGTCGAAACCTTTACGCCCCCTTGTTCATATCGTGATCGTATGTGAAATATATTATACCTCAAAGTGTATGCTTTGTCAATAGTGCCGCGCAATTTATATTGCAGAATGTCATATTTTCACTTCTTTTGGAATGAAATGTTGTCGGAAGTGCACAAAGTTTTGCAAAAAGTATTAACATATATTGAAAAAAGTGATATAATAACTTTAAGTATTCGCAATTTGTACAGACCGCGCGGCGGTCAGAGGAGCAAAATGGGTAACGGAAAAAAGATAAAGTATGTGAAGATAAGGGACGACGACTATCTGCCGAAGTCCCCGGAGAAGATGAATAAAGACGAGCAGGCGGTCGAGAGCTATTATCACACGCACAAGATGTCGGTGATGCAGAAGATCGGCGGAGTTCTTTCCGTGCTCGGAACGACTCTGCTGAGCGTTATCATGATAATCGTGATAACACTGTGCATCGTGGCGGCGGCGCTCACCGTCTATATCATGCAGTTCGCGGAGAGCAGCTTTGACGTGGATCTCACGAATGTCGAGCTGTCGTATTCGAGCTTTGTCTATGCAAAGAACAATGCGGGCGAGGATGTGCTGTTAAAGCAGATAAGCGGCGAAACGAGCCGCGTGTGGGTGGATATCGAGGATATCCCGCAGCATACGATAGACACCTTCGTCGCGGTCGAGGATCAGCGTTTCTTCGAGCATAACGGCGTTGACTGGAAGCGAACTCTCTCGGTAACGGTGCAGGCCGTGTTCAGCAGCGGCACGCAGGGCGGTTCCACGATAACCCAGCAGCTCGTCCGCGACATAACCAAGGACAAGGAGATCACTATCGGACGTAAGCTTCGTGAGATATTCCGTTCGCTTTCCATAGAGAACAAATACACCAAGTACGATATTCTCGAAAGCTATCTGAACCGCATAGGCTTCGGCGGCACAGCCGAGGGCATAGGAGCGGCGGCATACCACTATTTCGGGAAGGAGCCGAAAGACCTTACGATCGCGGAGTCCGCTATCCTTGCGGGACTTGTCCGCTCTCCCACTAACTACAATCCTTATGCCAATCTTCACCAGTCGAAGGTGCGTCAGGAATACGCGCTCGGCTGTCTGCTCGATCAGGGCTACATCTCGCAGGACGAATACGATGCCGCGATATCGGAAAAGGTGAAGTTCCGCAGGCCGGTCAAGGGTAATTACTACGGCTACACCGATATGCGCTACAACGACTATTACGGCATAATCACCGAGGACAGCAAGAGCGAGGGCGACCTCTACTACCGGAACGTTCCGTGGGACGAGATACTCGGTGAGGACTCCTCTCTTGCGTATCAGTGGAACGGCTCATATACCGTATCGCAGGACTGGTACACCGATGCCGCGATAGATCAGATAGTGAACGACCTTGCGGCAAAGCTCGGCATCTCCTACGACGACGCGTGGGACGAATTCCGAAGCGGAGGCTATACCGCCTATCTCAACGTGGATATGGATATGCAGAAGCGGCTCGGAGAGCTGTTTGAAGACCCATATACCTGTCTTAAGGAGTACGACGCGTCGCTTCCAGCGGACAGCAAAAAGCTCATACAGGGAGCTTTCGTGATAATGGACTACCACGGCAATGTGCTCGCGATAGCGGGCGGTATCGGCGAGAAACCGGGCGACAACTGCTTCAACCGCGCGACACAGGCGGTAAGCGCGATAGGCTCCACGATAAAGCCGATAGCGAACTACTCGCTCGCGATAGATATGAACAAGATCACCTATTCCTCGATGTTCCTCGACATTTCGGGCAAGATACACGCCGACTACGCGGGAACGGACGATCATGCCGCCGAATCCGGCTTTGACCCTACGGACAACACCGTCCGCTGGCCGCATAACTATCAGGAATCGGGCTTCGGCTCGGGCAATTACTGGCCGGCATGGTACGCGGTGCAGAAGTCTATGAACACCATAGCCGCGCGCGTTATGAAGGAGGTCGGGCTGGTAAACGCCTTCAACCACCTTGTGAATGACCTCGGCTTCAAGCACCTCGACAGTGTCAACGATATCGCCTACTCGCCGCTCGCAACGGGCGCGCTGACAAACGGCGCCACGCTCACCGAGCTTACCGCCGCGTATCAGATAATGGGAAACGGCGGAATGTACTACAAGCCCGCCTACTATTCGGTGGTTTACGACAGCAAGGGCGTCGTCGTGCTCGAGCAGGATACCATAGGAAAGCGCGCTATCTCCGAGGACAGCGCGTGGATAACCAACCGTATGATGCTGAAGGTCGTGCAGGACGAATACGGCACCGGTAAGAACGCCAAGCTCGGCGCGTGTGAGGTAGTCGGAAAGACCGGTACCGCCAACGACGAGTCCAACCTGCTGTTTGCGGGACTCACTCCGCAGTATGTGGCGTGCTACCGTATCGCGTATGACGACAACCACGCGATTGGCAAGCAGGACGGCTGGCGAACTATGGCGCTGGTATGGCACGATGTAATGGTCAATTTTGTCGATACCGAGACCGAGCAGAGCTTCACGCCCGACGCTTCGACACTTGAGCTTCGCTATTGCAACGAGACCGGTCTGCTCGCGACATCGCGCTGCCCGGCGACGACTATCGGCTATTACCGCCAGAGCAATATCCCGGCGAGCTGCGAATCCCGTCACGACGGCCATTATTGGGAAGAAAACGGCGATCCCGAGATACCGCTGTATGAGTGAGCGTTAAAAGTGAATAATTAACAGTGAACAGTGAACAGTTATGGAGCATGGTTCGTTGTTTGAAGCGCCGCATCCGTGCGGCGATCTGACAACGAACTCAAAGCGTCCTGCTTTGGCTTCGCCGCGATCTCGGATCCGCGCGCAAAGCGCGCTCCACAACTGTTCACTGTTCACTATTCACTGTTCACTCTTCATTATTTCCCCTTCTCCCGTTTGTCAATCGACAGGCGGGAGAAATTTTCCTGTTATGGGACAGTCTTTTTGGTAAAAATGTTGACTTGCGGCAATATGTGAAATATGGTATAATGTATATTGTACAGCTCCGTTTCGGGAGCGTAATGTAAGTTCAGAGGAGCATTTTTTTGTCAGAGAAAGAGATAAGCGCAGGTAATGTGACCGCGCAGGAGAACGAGGCCGCGCAAGCATCGGAGACCGCACGGCAGGACGCAGAGGCAGTTAAAAAAGCCGAGGCCGAAACGGAGGCTGCAAAAAATGCCGAGGCCGAGACTTCGGATAAAGCTGCGGATAAAGCTGCCGAAAAGGAAGCGAGAGCCGCCGCAAAAGCGGAGAAAAAGGCATCGTTCAATGCAAAGCTTAACGACATCGCAATGTATCTGTCCAATTTCGGAAGATACATCATATTGATATTCGCAAGGCTTGGCGTCAATATCGGAAAGGGTATTGCGAAGGGCGCAAAGCGCCTGTACAAGCGGAGCGAAAGGCTGATATCCGTTCTTGTGAATAAGATCGGATATGCCTTTGTATTGCTTATCTCGCCGTTTGTCAGGATAGTGCATTCCGTAAAGCGCGCGCATAAGGATATTGCGGACAAGGGCAAGCGTTACGGCTTTTTCTCCGGCGTAAAGACGACATTTTCCTATTTCTGGCGCTTTATCTTCGGAAACACGGGCGTTGCGGTGACGGTGTTCAATATCGCCGCTCCCGTAGTATGTATAGCGTTCCTGTTCAGCGTCGTTTCCTACGCGGCCGATCTCAAATACTGCGTAAAGCTTACCGTCAACAATAAGCTGCTCGGTTATGTCGAAAACGAGCAGGTGTTCTACGATGCCTCGGATATTCTGAAAGACCGTATCAACTACCTCGGCAGCGACAAGAGCATACAGCTCGAGCCGTCCTTCTCGATAGAGCTTTTGGGCGATGTGGCGACGCTTACCGAGTATCAGGTCGCCGATATGATACTCGAATATTCCGACATCAGCGTTGAGTATGCCTACGGTATCTATCTGAACGGGGTATTCCAGGGCGCTGTCACCGAAAACACCGATGTCCGTAATACTCTCGACGGCATTCTGAACAAATACAGGGCGGCGCACCCGAATGCGCAGATAAGCTTCCGCGACAGCATAGAGTATGAGACCGCCGGTCTTTATCTTTCGGGAAGTATCATTGACTCCGACTGGCTGATATCGCAGCTCACGAGCATCAAGACGAGCGCGGGCTACTACATAGTCCAGGAAGGCGACACGGTGGATACGCTGATATCCAAGTCGGGCTTGTCGCAGCATCAGCTCGAGCTTTTCAATCCCGATATCATTTTCGCGGACGAGGAGATTCACGAGGGAATGCGTATCAAGATACGCGAGGAGGTCCCGTTCCTGTCGGTGAATGTAAGCGTTACCGAGGAATACGATGTTGAGGTGGATTACGAGACCGAGTATTACAACGACGACAAGCTTTATACGGGCGTTGAGCGCGTTACCACCGAGGGCGTCAAGGGAGTTAACCACGTTACCGCCGATGTGACGTATGTGAATAACATCGAGACGACCCGCCGTATAAAGAACGCCCGTCCCGTGACATCTCCCACGACGGAGCGCATAGCGATAGGCACGAAGATACCGCCCGAGCAGTATTCGCCGCAGGACGCGGGCTACGGAAAGTTCATCTGGCCTATGGACGTCGGCAAGAGCCATATAAGCGAGGTCACGGTATGGGACGGCGGCTACGCGGGGCATTACGGCATTGATATCGTCGAATACTACGGCGCACCGATATACGCGGGCGCGAGCGGCACTGTAATACATTCCGGCTGGAATTACGGCTACGGCAACTGCGTCATAATCGACCACGGAAACGGCTATCAGACGCTCTACGGGCATTGCAGCGAGCTTCTTGTCAATGTCGGCGAGAAGGTCATTCAGGGACAGCTTATCGCCAAGGAGGGAAGTACAGGCTGGGTAACCGGCCCGCACCTGCACTTCGAAGTCCGCTCCGGCGATACTAAGTTCAACCCGATAAACTTCCTCGAGCACGTTTACTATTAGAGCACAGAGTCACAGAGGTCGCTGACGCTTGAGAGAAGCGCTGACGCGCTTGGGGGAGGGAAAACTTTTGTGTACAAAAGTTTTCCCTCCCCCAAACCCCCACCTTTTCAAAAAACTTGTATTGGCTCCGCAGTTATATTTTACAGCACCTGCTCCTGTTGCGGAGCACTGCTTACCGGCAATAAAAAGCAGCATCGTACAAATATGCACGGTGCTGTTTTTATATCTGTATATAGACATATTTTGAAGCAAAAACAGTATGAAACAAAAACAGTATTGATACCGATCCCTTATCAAAATAATGATAAGTTTCGTGTCTCGTCACGATCCGGGATCACGGCGAAGCCGCACCACAATTATCAATTATCAATTATCATTTCCCGCAGACTTTTTCAAACTGCATATCTTTGATCATACGGAGCTTTATTTCTCCCCGAAGAATATGGAATCAAAGCCCGTAGTCTCCAGAATTTCAATTATCTCCGGCTGTACATTTTCAAGATACATACCGTTTTCGGAGTTTTTCTTCATAATGAGAAGCACACGAAGCCCCGCCGATGATATATATTTAAGCTCGGCGCATTCAACATACACGGATTTGATATTCTTCTCTTTCACTGTATTTTCATAGAAGGACAGTATCTTCGGAGCAGTCAGTGAATCTATCCTGCCGATCAGGGAAAGACAGAGCTTTTCACCTTCGATCTGCGCGCTTACGTCAAAGTCCTTTTCGCCGATGCTTCCCGTATCTATCTTCTCGCGTGCAGCAGGCACGCCCATAGATGTTATCTTCCAGTAGGCGTTCAGCTTCATAGCTTCCTTCACTGCTGCGACCTGTTCGGGCTTCAGCTTTTCGAATACTTTGAGCTCGGGCATATTGTCCGAGACGATCTTTCTCTCGGCTTTCAGACCGTGCTTCGCAAGAAACTCCATACCCTTCTTAATATCCTCCGAAATATCCGCCTTCGGGAATACCACAAGAGTGCTGCCCTTAACGCCTACGTCCGATTTATCCTCCGCTCTTTTCTGCATTGACGCGAGAGCCTCCGGCGCCTTGTCTCCGAGAATAGCCTTTACGATGAGGGTGTATGCCATGAGCCATTCCGGGTCAATGGTGAGCCAGCAGCCGCCGTGCTCGTCAAGTATCTTCTTCACATTATCGCAGAGCGCGCCGATCTCCGAGTCGTTGAAATACACCATAAGACCCTCTGTGGTTATGACGACCTTTCCCTCCACATCGGACAGCGCGGATCTCAGCGATTCATAGTTCGTGGCATCGACACCCGCAAACTTCACCATTTTCTTCTGCTCATCGTTCAGAAGCGAATTTATGACGGGCTCCACCTCCGCAATGGTAGCCGGAAGGTCAAGCCCTATGAACCTGTGACCCGCCCTTGTGTATCTTAAAGCCTTCGGAAGATACCCGCAGGGGAGATCGATCTCCGTGAATTCTCCCTCGTCCATGGCGAGCTTCTCTATGGTATGATACCTCAGATCCATAAGCAGGCTCTCGATGAGGAGCTTTACCGCGTCCGAGGTGGTGGTGGTGCTGTTCTGCGTGCTTTCTTTTGTAAGACCGAGCTTTTCCGACATAAGTACAGAGTCCTCGTCTCCCGATGCCGCCAACTGATAGAGTGTCATCTTAGCGGTGTTGAAGACGGGGTTTGCACGTTCCAGAAGCTCGGCATCTACCTTGATGTCGTCAAAGTTAAATAAATTTTCCATGAGTTTCTCCTTATCCCGTATCGGGAAGGCTGTTCTGCCCGATATGATATAAGGGCACCTCTAAAAACCTCTTGCCGCCCATTCGTACCGCCCTAAAGCCGTCATATTGCACAGATTTTCCTTGACATACGACAGTATGCCTGCGAAAAATTTGTACAATCTGCCGACTTTATGTCGGCACGCCTGAAC
>JAFTAG010000258.1 GCA_017458655.1 Ruminiclostridium sp.
GAATTTTATAGCGGCGGAGGACACCCGGGTAACAATGAAGCTGCTGACACACTTCGGGATCCATAACGAGCTTATCAGCTGCTATGAACACAATATCCGCGAAAAGAGCGAATACATCGCAAACCGTATAGCGGGCGGCGAGAGCTGTGCCATTGTTACCGACGCGGGAATGCCCTGCATCTCCGACCCGGGCGAAGAGCTTGTAAGACTTTGCGCAGAACGCGGTATTGATGTGGTGGCAGTGCCCTCCCCTACCGCGGCAATGACCGCTATTGCGATATCGGGTCTGCCGACATCGCGTTTCTCGTTCGAGGGATTTCTGAGCGTTACAAAAAAGCAGAGGACTGCACACCTTGAAGAAATAAAAGACTACAAATATACTATGATATTTTACGAGGCGCCGCACAAGCTGATAAACACGCTGAACGACCTGTATGATACTCTCGGGGATCGGCGGGTCGCGCTGTGCCGGGAAATGACGAAGATACACGAGGAAGTCCTGCGCGGAACGCTCTCGGGAATGATACGATATTATGAGGATAAGCAGCCGAAAGGCGAGTATGTAATAGTGATCGAGGGCGCGCCGCGGGAAGCTGAAACAAATTACACGATAGAAGACGCCGTTGCTTTTGCGAAGGAGAAGATAAGCGGAGGGGTGAAAACATCGGAGGCGTGCAAGCTTGCCGCCGCGAAGTTCGGGTTTTCAAAGAGCGAGATATATTCGGGTGTGGTATCGTGAGATATAGTGTCGAATTCCCGCTGTCGGCGGGAATCGGCAAAACATAAAATTTTGGAGAAAGGAATGATGAAAATGGAAATTTCGGTCACGGATGTCCCGAGATGTATCAAGTCATTTTCTTTCTCTCCAAGAATTATTCTATCCGAAAGAAACACGGTGGAATACCTTATAAGAATGAAAGAGTATATCTTCGGCAGCAGGTGCTGCGACGCGGCGGAAAAGCTCGGGATAGATCTGTTCGATCTCGTTTTTATAAATGACAGATCGTTTGAGGAATGCTGCAATATGTATCTGCGTCGGGTGCGTGACTGCGACCGCGATATCATCAGAACGGCTTTCTTGCTCAAAAAGATGTACAGCGGCGATTATGTCCGTATTTGCAATTTAAAGTGTGAAAATGATAAGGCGTATGTAAAAGAGCCCGAGTATGCTTATCTGAATATGCTCAACGATATTACCGACGAGCAGGACGCAAAAAAGCGTTTTCTCGCAAAATTCGGGATAAGACCCACGGTAAAGAATACACTTAATAAAAGAGCGCGTATAGTTCTCGAGTCGGTAAGACTTTCCGCGATGAAATACGGAATGAAAAGCGCGGTTCAGTATAAGGAGCTCATAGACAAATACAACTACCGCAGATTCAGCACAAACCTCCGTTTCAACAATCGCCCCGCCACAGTGGAGCAGATAGAGCGGATACTTACCGAGCGTAAAAAGAAATGCCTTGCCGATCTTTCAAATCCCAAAACGCGGATAAATTTCTCGGCGCTGTTTGCGATAACCTACGGGAATTTCAGTGTGTATGATCTGTATTCCAAAAACACGGTCTTCGATACAACGAGCTTCGACAAGGAAAAGAAGCTGTCGGTGCTTGCCGGAGACCTTATCGATATAATCTATAACGGCAACGGCATTGAGATCGCAAATATGTTCATACATATCATAACCGCTTTCTCTAAGACCGAGCTGCCGCCGGTGGATATGAACGACCTCGGGAATGTTATGGACAACTACTCGCTTTATTACGCGGTCGCAACTTTGGCAAGCGTCTGTGAGAGCGTATTCAGATACGACGGGATAAACGGCGAGCTGCGGCAGTACCTCAAAAAGCACACGCTTGAAAATTACTGGAACTGTATGGACAGGCTAATGCTGATGAAAAGATATTCCTCGGTGGTGGCATTCTGCTATACACTGTCGAATTTCGACGCGGAGATATACAGGGAGGACCCCGAATATCAGGGAGAGATATTGTATTCGTTTGAAAGAGCGGAAAAATTTTCAAGGGAGCTCAAGGAATATGAAGGAGAAGAGCTGCCTGCTCTGCCCTCGTGAGTGCGGAGCGGACAGGAGCGCGGCTGTGGGATACTGCGGCTGCGGAAAAAATATAAAAATTGCGAAATATATGCTCCATTTCGGCGAAGAGCCGTGTATCACCGGCACCCGTGGAAGCGGAGCTGTATTTTTTTCGGGCTGCAGCCTGCGGTGTGTGTTCTGTCAGAATTACCCTATAAGCCATGAACTGAAAGGCGAAGAAGTGAGCGCCTTCCGTCTTGAAGAAATCTTCTTTGAGCTGAAAGAGAAAGGTGCTCACAATATAAATCTCGTTACGGGAACTCACTTTGCCGATAAGATAGCGGAGGTTCTGAAAAAATGCAGGACCCGTCTCGGACTTCCGATAGTATATAACTGCGGCGGATATGAAAAGGTAGAGACATTGAAAATGCTCGACGGCTTGGTGGATATTTACCTGCCGGACTTGAAATATTACAGCCCGGAGCTTTCGGGAAAATACTCGGCGGCACCCGATTATTTTGAATATGCCTATCCTGCGATTAAAGAAATGATGCGACAGCAGCAGAAAGCTGAGTTTGACGGGGAAATAATGACGCGCGGTGTTATCGTCCGCCACCTTGTTCTGCCGAAATGCTATCACGACAGTATAGCTTTGCTGGATAAGCTGCGGGAACTCCCAAACCCTCCGCTTGTCAGCATAATGCGGCAATACACCCCATGCTACGGTGCGGAGAAATTCCCGGAAATAAACCGAAAGCTCACGACCTTCGAGTATGAAAAAGTCGTGGAACACTGCGCCGACATCGGACTGAACGGGTTCATGCAGAAAAAAGGCTGTGACAATCTCGATATGACCCCCGATTTTTAATTTATTTGAGTTTCTTCCCACGCCGGCGGTGAGGGAAGAAAACTTTGTCTGTTATAAGTAAGTCCGTATGAGGCGGGCCTTTTAAAATTTTGCAAAAATCTATAGACAATATGACAAAATTAGTATATAATAATAGTGTAAATCGAATTTTGAAAGGACGCATTATGTCGGAAGAAAAACTTCGTGCCGCAATATGTGATGTCGGCCGTGATCTCTGGGTACTCGGAATGGTCGCCGCGAACGACGGAAATATTTCAGTTCGTCTCGATGACGGGTCGATACTTACCACGCCGACGGGTGTCAGCAAACGTGATATGACCCCGGAAATGATGATACGTGCGGATATCAACGGCGTAATGATCGATTCGCCGCTCGGAATCAGACCTTCATCGGAATTCGGAATGCACCTGACCTGCTATCGGGAGCGTCCCGATATCGGCGCGGTAGTCCACGCTCACCCGCCTTATGCTACAGCGTTTGCCTGTGCGCACATTCCGCTTGATGATTATTCGCTTTCCGAGGCGGTAACTTTTATGGGCTCTGTGCCCTGTGCGGGATTTGCAACACCCGGGACAAATGCTGTCGGCGAAAGCATAAAGCCGTTTCTTGCGGAACACGACACGATACTTCTTAGCAACCACGGTGCTCTGACTTTGGGAGTTGATCTGACTGCTGCGTATTTCAGAATGGAAACTCTCGAGCATTCCGCAAAGGTCGCGTTTATCGCAAGACAGCTCGGAGGTGCAAAAGAAATACCGCGAGAGAGTATCGACTTTCTCACGGAAGTCGGACGGAAGATGAATATCAGACACCCGGGTTATAAAAAATATAACGATTGATATTTTTTTGACACTTTTGTTCCACGTAGAACAATATTTTAAATATAATTAAATTGTTCCACATGGAACATTTTTAAAACATTGGGTGCAGCGTCACCGGGTTGTCGTTTGTAGGCGCGCGTCCTGCGCGCTTTTGACGACAACCTGCACTGTATCGTGCAGTGGCTGCCGCGGGTCAAGGGGTGCGCAATGCACGACGCATTGAAAGCTTGCCACAAACGCCGCACGGATTCGGCGCATAGAGGCAAGCACAAAGCCCCTTTTGCCGTCTGCAAAGACAGCACGAATGCGCCGTGTGACTCTGTTAAAAAAGCAGGAGATGATAAACTATCTACGACCTCGGAAAATACGACGTTGCCGTAGTCGGAGCCGGACACGCCGGGTGTGAAGCAGCACTTGCGGCGGCAAGGCTCGGAATGAAGACCGTCGTTTTTGTATTATCGCTCGACACAATAGCAAATATGCCCTGCAATCCGAGTATAGGCGGCTCAGCAAAAGGACAGCTCGTAAGCGAGATAGACGCGCTCGGCGGACAAATGGGGATAGCAGCCGATGCGACATTCATACAATCCCGTATTCTGAACCGCGGAAAAGGCCCCGCGGTGCATTCTCTTCGTGTGCAGTCCGACAGAATGGCGTATCACGGTTATATGAAGCACACGCTCGAAATGCAGCCCAACCTTGATGTTAGACAGGCGGAAGTTACCGCGGTAAGAGTTGAGGACGGGAAAGTAGTCGGAGTAGAAACAAAGCTTGGCGGATATTGCGAAGCAAAGGCGGTAATTATTACAACCGGAACTTATCTCGGCGGCGAAATTTTCATCGGCGAGACATCATATAAGAGCGGCCCCGATAATGTCAATCCTTCGACCGAGCTTACCTACAGTCTGAAAAATCTCGGACTGACGATAAGACGTTTCAAGACCGGAACACCTGCCCGTGTTCACAAAAGGTCGATAGATTTCTCGCAAATGGAAGAGCAGGACGGCGATGAAAATATAATGCCGTTCTCCTTTGACAATAAGCTCCCGCTCGAAAATAAAGTAAAGTGTTATGTGACATACACGAACGAGCGGACGCATAAGATCATTCTTGATAATCTCGACCGGTCTGCGCTGTATTCCGGAAAAATCGTCGGTGTTGGTCCGCGTTATTGTCCGAGCATCGAAACAAAGCTGATGCGTTTCAAAGACAAGGAGCGCCACCAGCTTTTTGTGGAGCCAATGGGTCTTGACACCGAGGAATATTATTTGCAGGGAATGTCAACCTCGCTGCCGGAAGATGTGCAGCTTGCGTTCCTGAGGACGATAAAGGGGCTCGAAAATGTCGAGATAATGCGCCCGGCTTATGCGATAGAGTATGACTGTCTCGACCCGTTGGAGCTGTTTGCAACGCTTGAAACAAAAAAAGTTTCGGGCTTGTACGGTGCAGGTCAGTTCAATTCCACCTCGGGCTATGAGGAAGCCGCGGCACAAGGTCTTGTAGCAGGAATAAATGCCGCCCGTAAGATATTGGGTCTGGAGCAGATAATTCTCGACCGCTCGAATTCATACATCGGTACGCTGATAGACGACCTTGTGACAAAGGGCTGCGTGGAACCGTACCGAATGATGACATCGCGCAGCGAATACAGGCTGATACTGAGACAGGACAACGCGCCTGAAAGACTTACCGAGCTCGGCCACGATATAGGGCTTATATCCGATGAACGTTACGAAAATTTCCTTCAAATGAAAAAGCAGGTCGAGGAAGAAACAAAACGCATACAGAAAGCTACGATATCGCCGTCGCCGGAGCTTGCCGAAATGCTGATGACCCGTGGGACTACCCCGACAGATCAGGGCGTAAAGTTCATTGAATTATTGCGCCGCCCGCAGCTTTCTTATACCGATATAGCCGCATTCGACTCCGACGCGCCGCGGCTGCGCTCCGACATAACAGAAAAAATACAGACAAACATTAAATACGAGGGCTACATCAAAACGCAGCTCGCGAAGATAAAAGAAATGAAGCGCCTCGAAAGCAAAAAGTTGCCCACGGATATCGACTATCGGGAAATTTCCGGGCTGCGGCTCGAAGCGCAGGAAAAGCTGAACGAGCACAAGCCGATGAACATAGGGCAAGCGGGTCGCATCTCGGGGGTAAATCCCGCAGACGTATCGGTGCTGCTGATATGGCTTGCGGCGAACGGAAGCAAGGAGGGCGAGCAATGACAGCCAAATTTGCAAAAGCGGGTATCACGATAACCCCCTACCAGTCGGAAGCTTTTGAAAAGCTCGCCGCTTATATGGTGGAATACAACAAAAATGTCAATCTGACCCGTATAACCGAGCGCTCCGAGATAATCGAGAAGCACTACATCGACAGTATTTTACCGCTTACAATGGTCGATGTTCCACGTGGAACAAAGGTGATAGATGTCGGCGCGGGTGCGGGATTTCCTTCCCTACCGATGAAAATTTACCGCCCCGATCTCGAATTTACCCTCGTTGACAGCGGAAATAAGCGTATCGCGTATCTTGAAAGTGCTTGTGAAATTCTTAACATAAGCTGTGAAACAGTCCACGCGCGTGGTGAAGACCTCGGCAGAGATCCGAAATATCGGGAAAAATACGGTCTTGCGGTAGCAAGAGCGGTCGCGGCGCTGAATGTCCTGTGCGAGTACTGCCTGCCGTTTGTGGCGGTTGGCGGAACGTTCCTCGCGCTAAAAGGCGAGAAAAACGAGACGGAAATTGCGGAGAACGCGGTAAAGACCCTCGGTGCCGAGATAGCGGAGGTAAAGGATTACGCGCTCCCGGGCGGCGATAAAAGAAGTCTGATAATAATAAAGAAAACAGCCGGGACCCCGCAGCAATACCCGCGGGTATCCGCAAAAATAGCGAAAAAACCGTTATAAACAAAGAAGTGAGATAAAAATTTGAAGAGAAACGAATTCAAAAAGCTTGGCAATACGATAAAGAATAACTGGCGAGTTGCGCTTGTCGTGATAATAATGATGGCGATATCGGGCTATGTTCTTGCAAATTACGGTCTGACGAAGCATTACGTCACCACGACCGATATATATATTGAAAGTACGGACGATACGCCGCCGACCGAGAAGGCTGCAATGGCGGTGCTTCTTTTCACAAGTCCGAAAATGTATGACGCGATAAATGAAAATCTCACCATACAGTTCTCCTATGCCGAGCTCGAAAAGATAATCACGGTCACGCAGGTGAACGATACGCAGCTTATAACCGCGTCGTTCGACTGCCAGACATCAATGGAATCATATAAACTCTCGGAGCTTTATTTGCAGCTGATTCAGCGGGTGCTCGACGACTACGACGCAAAGGCATCAACAAGGGTAGTGCGCACGCCGATCGAGCCGCAGAAGCCGGTATTTCCCGACGATACGCTGTTCACGATAGTGGGAGCCTCCGCCGGAGCAGTTATATCTGTTCTCGGATTGCTGATAATTTGGCGCCTCGATAACACGATATCTTCGGCAGATGATATAACCGACGAGTACGGCGTCCCCGTGATCGGCGAGCTCATGGACTTCGATAACGAGATAGATTACCTCGGGAGATAGCAGAGAGATGTGAGAGATACAGAAGGGGGCTCTGC
>JAFTAG010000259.1 GCA_017458655.1 Ruminiclostridium sp.
ACGAATTCCACGAGACGCGGGTATTTATACGGCGCGGTGTTCTTCTTGACGAACATCTGTATCTCTTTTTTGAGCTCCTCGCTTGCGGTGTAGCCCTTCGCGAGCACGATAGTCGCCTTGACGAGAATGCCGCGTACACCGTCCGGGTCGGGGGCTCCGGTGACTGCGCATTCGAGCACGGACGGGTGCTGCATAAGTACGCTCTCTATCTCGAAGGGTCCTATGCGGTAGCCGCTGGATTTGATGATGTCGTCGTTCCTGCCGACATACCAGAAGTAGCCGTCCTCGTCGCGCCAGGCGGTATCGCCGGTGTGGTAAAGTCCGTCGTGCCACGCGTCCTTTGTCTTTTCCTCGTCCTTGTAGTAGCAGAGGAAAAGTCCTTCGGTGCCGGGGTCGCCGCGTACCGCTATTTCGCCCGTTTCGCCGACGGGAACGGTATTGCCGTTTTCATCGACAAGATCGACGTTGTAGAGCGGGGTGGGCTTGCCCATTGAGCCGGGCTTGGGTGTCATTCCGGGAAGGTTTGCGAGCACGGCGGTGGTCTCCGTCTGCCCGAACGCCTCCATAAGCTTCAAGCCGGTGTATTCCAGCCAGCGGTTATAGACCTCGGGGTTGAGCGCTTCACCCGCTATACAGCTGTATTTCACGTTCGAGAGGTCGTAGTCTTTGAGGCCCTCCTTGATGAAGAAGCGGTACATCGTGGGCGGTGCGCACATGGACGTTACCTTGAAGTCCTGTATGATGCGCAGCACGTCGGCAGGTACGAAGCGGTCGAAGTCATACACGAAAACGCAGGCACCGAGCGACATCTGCCCGTAGAGCTTGCCCCAAGCGGCCTTGCCCCAGCCGGTATCGGATATGGTGAGGTGGAGTCCGTCGGGCTGTACGTTCTGCCAGAGCGCGGTCTGGATATGCCAGAGAGCGTATTTGTGGCAGTGCGCCGCCATTTTCGGGTAGCCCGACGTACCGGACGAGAAGTATATCAGGAACATATCGGTGCATTTCGTGGGTACGCGCTCCATGGTGGTAGGCTGCTTCTTTATTTCCTCGTCGAAGTCCGTCCAGCCGTCTCTCTGACCGTTCGCGATGAACTTTTCGAGATTTATGCCGAGCTCGGTCTCTGCCTCGTCGATGTATTTCTCGATGTCGGGGTTGCAGCCGGTCGCCACGACGGCCTTCACGTCCGCGCTCTTGAAGCGGTAGGTGAAGTCGTGAGTGGTGAGCAGGTGAGTTGCGGGGATAACTACCGCGCCGAGCTTGATAAGGCCGATTATGGCGTACCAGAACTGGTAGTTGCGCTTTAATACGAGCATCACCTTGTCGCCTTTCTTGATACCCTTTGACGCGAACAGGTTGGCCGCCTGCGTTGAGAGCTCGGAGAGCTGCCTGTAAGAGAATTTGTGTACGTTTTCCTGCAGATCGACGTGCAGCAGGGCGGGGCGGTCGGGCTCGAGCTCGCCGAACTTGTCGATTATGTCGTAGCCGAAATTGTAGTTTTCGGGACAGTGCACCTCGAACTTGTTGAGAATGCCGTTCTCGTCATAGCCCTCCGTGACGAATTTTTTATAGTAATCCTTGACTTGTTCCATTTTGAGATATGTTCCTTTCTTTCTGCGGAAACGCCGCTTATATCAATACAGCGAGGAAGTCGCAGTCACCCTCGACAGCTATCATTCCGTGCGGGTTGGAGCTGTCGTAATAGACGCAGTCGCCTTCATTCAGTATCTCTGTGTTGTTGTTTATGACGAATTTGAGCTTGCCCTTGACGATGAAGTCCATCTCCTGACCCTCGTGCACGGACATGGCGATAGGCTTGGTCTGGTCGGTCTCAAACGGCGCGTGCACCATAATGGGCTCTATCTTCTTGTTTTTGAAGAGATAAGCCATATGCTGATAGGTGAAGCCGATACGTCTTTCTATCGGCAGGCCTTCGCCCTTTCTCACGAGCGAGTAGGTGGCGAGTGTGGGGGAGGAGCCTGTAAGAAGCTCGATCATCTCGATGCCCATAGCTTCGGCGCAGGCATTCAGAACGGACAGGGAAAGGTCTTTTTCACCGTTTTCGTACTGAATGTATTCCTGCTCCGTAATTCGTGCGGCGTTCGCCATATCCTTTGCGGTAAAATCGAGGGACTCTCTTGTCATTCTGAGACGCGAGGACACCTCTTTGATGTCATACTTCATACAATTTACCTCCTTATGAAGAAATAGAGAATAATGAACAGTGAACAGTGAACAGTGAACAGTTGTGGTTGCGCTTCGCGCGTTATCTGAATCGTGACGAAGCATAAAGTATAATTCTTATTGGATGATCATATTAGATCATTATACCATAAATAAGCGGGGATTTCAACACTTTCACTGAATTTTCATTTTGTGTTCGGCGGAACACGGGACTGTTGAGTCTTGTCAAATTACAGATCGGCGCGCAGCGCCACCACAACTGTTCACTGTTCACTGTTCATTATTCACTTTTTTTGTCGCAAACCTGCATATCTCCCGAATTCGGCACTTGTCACACTGCGGTCTGCGCGCTATACAGACGAGTCTGCCGTGCCATACGAGACGGTGGCACATATTGAGGCCTTCCTCCGGCGGGACAACAGCCGCAAGCTGCTTCTCGACCCTGACCGCGTCCTTTGTGTCGGTGAGCCCGATAAGGTTCGTGAGACGTATGACGTGGGTATCGCACACCAGCGCAGGCTTGCCGTAAAGGTCGCCGACTATCAGGTTGGCGGTCTTGCGCCCAACGCCCGGGAGGGTGATAAGCTCCTCTATCGTGTCCGGGACGACGCCCCCGAAGCGCTCCCGCAGCTCCCTGCACATCATAGAAATATCGCTTGCCTTAGTGTGATACAGACCGCAGCTCTTTATGTATTCCTCGATCTCGGGGACCTCCGCCTCCGCGAAAGCCTCCACGGTGGGGAACCGCTCAAACAGCGCGGGGGTGACCATATTGACGCGCTTGTCGGTGCACTGCGCGGAAAGCCGCGTCGCTATCAGCAGCTCGTGGGGCTTTTCGTAGGTGAGCGCGCATTTCACCTGCGGGTATTCTTCCTTCAGCAGCTCTATCATCTTCGCCGCTCTCTGTTTTTTTGTCATTGTACTTTTCCTTACAGCATAGGCGAGATGACCTTCAGCACCGAGCGCACCAGCGTTCTGCCGAATGACATCTCTTCTTCAAAGTCCGACGGTATCTCCTCCGAAACGGAAAGCGCTTTCAGGAAGGATTCGTAAGCCTCCGCAACGGCCTTGCACCTGTACATCCACACACCGTTCTCGAAATGCAGGTAGAAGCTGCGGTAGTCGAAGTTACAGGTGCCGACGATAGCGGTCGCGTCGTCGCTTATTATCATCTTTGTGTGGATAAATCCGGGGACGAACTCATAGATATGCACGCCGTCCGCGATAAGTCTGGCATAGTTCGCCTGTGTGAGCTCAAAGACATATTTCTTGTCGGGGTGGTGAGGGGTGATGATCTTTACGTCAACACCGCTTTTTGCGGCACGTATCAGCGCACTTTCCATAACGTCGTCGAGAATGAGGTACGGGGTGCAGATATAGACGTATTTTTTCGCGTTGTTGATAACATTGATATAGGCGTTCTCGTGTATGAGCCCACGAAACAGAGGTTCGTCCGAGAACGGTATGACATAGCCGTCATGCTTCGCCTTGTGCTCGACAGCGTACTTTGTGTAATTCTGCATTTCGCCGGTAGCGAAGTACCACATTTCGAGGTACAGCACCACGACCTTTTTTACGGCATCGCCCTCGAGCCTTACGCTCGAATCCTCCCAGAACCCGAAGCGCTCCTTGCGGTTGATGTATTCGTCCGCGATGTTGATACCGCCCGTGAAAGCGACTTTGCCGTCGATTATGGCGAATTTGCGGTGGTCGCGGTAGTTCATGAAACGGTCGAGGGAGGGCTTATACGGGTTGAAAACTACGGCGCTTATGCCGTATTCTTTCAGCTGTTCGGGATAATCCACCGGCAGCAGGTTGATAGTCCCGATATCATCGTATATAAGACGTACCTCGATGCCGTTCGCGGCGCGTTCTTTCAGTATAGAGAGTATCTGCCCCCACATTTCCCCCTCGCCTATGATGAAGTATTCGAGAAAGATGTAATGTTCAGCCTTTTTTAAGTCGTGAACAAGGCACTCAAAGAACAGTATCCCGGGGTTCAGGAACTGTGTTTCGGTGAATTCATAGACGTTGCTGCGGGAATTGTTGATGATGTAGCTTGCCTCGCGGTAAAGATGAGCGTTTTCGGCGTTGATCCTGCCGAGCAGCTCCGTGTTCGGCGTGATGATGTCTCCCGAGCTGCCGACCGCGTTTTTGAGCTTGACGGTATTCTTCTTGTTGAGGTGCGAGCGGCCGAACATTATATAAAGCAGCGCGCCGCCCACGGGAAAGCACAGTACCGGTATCAGCCACGCGATCTTGAAATCGGGATTGTTGTTTCTGTTCACAATACTGAGCGCTATGAAAAAGCTGAAAGCGTCGAAGAACAGATACAGCGGTACGAAGAACGCCGAAAGGAACGTGAGCGGTATGACGATTATGAGTATCTGTATAAGGATAAGGATACTGACGATAAAAAGCCTGCTCGACAGTATCTTTCCTAATCTGCTCATATTCTCACTCCTTTCGGGTCTTTAAAACATTATTATAACACAAAATGTTTCTATTTGCAAGTATTTTCGCAATTTTATCGTAAAAAACTGCACAGAACGCCGATATTACTGTAAAAAAACGGCAGATGACCGTTTTTTTCGGACATTTATTGACAAAATCGGAACAATATCGTATAATAGAAAGTGATGAATTTTCAGACCGACACGGAGGTAAGTATGACCGACGAAGAACTTGATACGATCTCCCGCAGAAACGGCGCTGCCGGTGAAGATACGGCTCATAACGATGATATCGGCGAGCGGGAAGCTTTCGACGATATAGATGATATCCCGGATATCCCCGAGTTTTCCGCGTTTTCCGACGAGCCGGAGGAAGATGTAGTGGGGTACGCTGACGAGCCCCGGGAAGCCGGAGCCGAAAAGTCTGTCGATTACAGCTATGATGCCGACGATGAAGATGAGATCGACTGCGATCTTTACGAAGATCTCAGCATTGTACATACGACTGCAAAAGAGGAACGGAAACGCGAGATCGACGCTGTTATGCAGGAATATACGGCCAAAACGGAAGAACCGACTCCCACTCCTGTTCCTGCGATCGCAAAACCTGCACAGCCCGAAAAGGCCGTCTCGGAGATACCGGCGCTGAAACCCGCTCCTGCCGCAAGACCGACGGAGGAAGCGACTGCGGAAGAGCGTGCCGGGAATCCCCCCGAACCGGAAAAAACGCCGCAGGAGCCCCTGCATATCACGAATGTCGAGGTAACGGGCGCAAATCGGGTAAAAGTGAACAAAATATATATGCTGAACACCGTTATTTCGATGGTGACGCTGTGCGTGATAGCTGCAAGCATTTTCACGGGCTACGCGTACATAAAGAACCTCGAAGATGAACTCGGTATCAGCAAGAGAAGACTGAATATGCTCGAAAACAAGGCCGCGGAGGAGGCCGGAGAGCCTTCCGTAAGCGACGTGGAAGCTATCGACGCTATAAGTCTCATCGAGGAGGAGGAGCTCAGCGAGCCGAATGCTCCCGCGCAGGAGGATATAGAGCTCGGACGCGGAAAGATACTGATCTACGACTCGTATGTGGGCTACGGCTGGGTGCCGGTGCTTTCGGGCGTGAAAACGAACGAATACAAGCAGGAGGATTTCAGCATCGACGACAACGACCGAATGAAATATGTCAAAGACGGTGAGATCTCGTCATATTTCGGCATCGACGTATCGTCCTTTCAGGGCGACATCGACTGGAACGCTGTGCGCTCCGACGGTGTGGAGTTCGCGATACTGCGGATAGGCGTACGCGGCTACGGCGAGGAAGGCAATATCCGCTTCGACGATAAATTCGAGCAGAACTACGAGAACGCGCACAAAGCGGGCGTAGATCTCGGCGTTTATTTCTACTCGCAGGCGATAAGCGTCGATGAAGCCGTCGAGGAAGCGGAATTCGTGCTCGAAAAGCTCGAAGGAAGACCTCTCGAATACCCCGTGGTGTTCGACTGGGAGCCTGTCGATCCCAATACGGCGGAGGGCACTCCCCGTACCGAGGACGTTATGCCGGGGACATTGACGCTCGGCGCGAGGGCGTTCTGTGAAACGGTCAAGGACGCGGGCTACGACGCTATGATCTACACCAACAAGAAAATGGCGTACATAAAGTATGATATGCGGCAGCTCGCCGATTATCCCGTCTGGCTGGCGCTGTACAGCACTGACCTCACATATTACTATGACTTCGATATGTGGCAGTACGGCTTCGGCAGAGTTGACGGCATAGAGGGCGATGTTGACCTCGATATCTCGATCATCAGGTGAGCTTTCTGTAGGCCGCGATACCGAACGCGGCTCTGACAGCGAGTTTGCCGAGTTTATCGAGCTTTGCCCTGTCCGCGGGGGAGGTCTTGTAGCAGTACGGCGTCATCTCGAAAAGCGCGATGATGTCGGCATTTGACGAAAGCTCCATATCGAATGTGCAGTCCCCGTGCTCCGCAAGCTCAAAGCCCTCTATCCCGAGCGGTGAGACCTTGTTGGGGTACGGCTCGTCATACACCGCCTTTTTCAGCTCGAAAAGGTGCTCCGCGAGCGGGAAAGCCGTGATATACACACCGCCGTCCTTCAGCACACGCAGATATTCGCTCCCGGAAAACGGCGAGAACAGCGCGGTCACGATATCGCAGCTCCCGTCGGGCAGCGGGATATCGAAAACGCTTGCGGCGGCGAGCCGTGCGCCCGTGCGGCGGGAAGCTCCCGCGTTCAGCGCTTCCTTTGACACATCTATCCCGATGATGTCGGCGTTTATGCCGGCGGAAGCGAGCTTTGCGGCGATATCCGCGGTATAGTGGCATTCTCCGCACCCGCAGTCGAGCAGGGTGCACTCTTTTCCCGCGTAACGCACGGCGAGAGAGCTTATGCGATCCCGCAGCGGCGCATAATACCCCTTGTCGAGGAAGGCCTTTCGCGCCGTCACCATACGCTTGTCATCACCGTGGCGGGACTTATTCGACCGCAGCAGGTTGACGATGCCCTTTCTTGAAATGTCGTAGCAGTGGCCGTTTACGCATTTCAGACTGTTTTCGACACGAACAAGCTCTTTTTTGCACACGGGGCAGAGAAAATTTATCATAACACCCACCATTTGATTTGAAAATTCAGAATTCTTGATCCTTGATCACTATCTGCAACTTATGAAATTTTTTTCTGTCTCCCCCGCCGGAGACAGTGGAGACAGAAACGTAAAATCTCATTTTCCGCTTAAGTTGTGAACAGTGAATTCTTAATTACAACATAATCTTATCACAACGCGCGGGTAATGTCAAGCGCCGCGCGGACGGAGGCAAAATGTTTCGGTATGTTTTTTTCGATCTTGACGGAACGCTCTTAAATACGCTCGACGACCTTGCCGCGGCGGGGAACTTCGCGCTGCGCACGCTCGGGCTGCCGGAGTACGATACCGACAAATACAGATATATGGTTGGAAACGGCATACCGAAGCTTATCGAGCGAATGCTGCCGGGAAACGCGGGGGACGCGCTCACCGAAAAGGCGCACGCTCTCTTCTCGGAATATTATGCGTTACACAGCGAGGATATGACGCGGCCTTACGAGGGGATACCTGAAATGCTCGCGGAGCTGAAACGCCTTGACATTGGGACAGCCGTTATCACCAACAAGGACGCTGTCTTCGCGGATACGCTGATACGGAAATATTTCGGCGATGACATCGGAAGGGTCTATGGCAGTGTGCCGGGAGCTCCCCGCAAGCCCGACCCGTACTGGGTGAACATCGCGCTTAAGGAATACGGCGCGGCAAAAAGCGAGGTGCTGTATCTCGGCGACAGCTGCGTGGATATGCAGACAGCGGCCAATGCGGGGCTCACGGGCGCGGGTGTGCTGTGGGGGTTCAGAGATCGTGAGGAGCTTGTCGGAAACGGCGCAAAGTACATCTGCACCGTCCCTGCCGATATCTTAGATATAATTAAGCGTTCATAAAAAGCCGCCGTATGAACACATACGGCAGCTTTTGTGTATTGTTTACAATTTTAAACCAAAAAATTCGTTGAATTAATCAAAATTTGACCGGATAACTTGAAAATCCGCACAAGATGTGATAAAATTAAATATAGTATGTGCGGGAGGTGATGTGATGGAAAAACGATATTCAAAGCTCAATATCGCTATAATGATCTGTGTTCTTACGGCAGTGCTTGTTTCCGTTGTCGTTTCCTTTGCGTCGATCCCGCTGGGACAGGGTATCAATGTCGGTAAGAAAACCGATGAAAAGATAGATTTTTCCGAAAAATGGACTACCGAGAGCGATCTGACCGTCAATATCAACAGCTTTACGGTAAAAGCCGACTCTCTCTCAAGGACAGAACCGTATGTCCTGCGAAAGACGATAGACAAGGATATCGATAAGGAAACACTGTATATCCATTCCCGCAACGCTGTCATAAACGTGTATATAAATGACGAACCCGTACATACAACGGCTGTGAACGGAATGGTGAAGGAGCTTTCCGAATTTGAGAATTTCATTTTTGTAAGTATCCCCGGAAACAACGTCAGAAAGAATATACGGCTCGACATCTACCGCACCGATTGCATCGGCGAGCTGTTCATCGATGAGGTGCGCCTCTGCTCGGGCAGCGATATAATGAGGGAGCTTGTGATGATATCGGCGGCTCCGGTCGTTATCGGCATCCTGCTCATCGTAATAAGCATAGCGCTGCTTATATACGGCATCGCGACCCGCAAGAAGCTCGAAAGCGGTATGAGCAGCGTATATTTCTCGGTATTTATGCTGCTTATGGCGTTCGCCGTGATGTTTGACACGCCGCTCTCGCATATCGTGCTGAACAATCCCGTATTCACAGAGAAATGCTTCAAGATAATCCTTATCGCGTCAACTCCCGCCTTCATCGCATTTATAGACTCATTTATCGAGACGGAGCATTTCTACCCGATGAAGATTCTGTCGATAGTGTCCGCGGCTATCGTGCCGCTGTTCTGCCTGCTCGATTCGTTCGATATCGTGCATTTCGAGGTGCTCGGCGTGTTCTGGCGCATCTTCCTTGTGATCGCTGGGGCTGTTATGACCTTCGAGACCGCGAAGTTCCTCTCGAGCTCACGCGGGACTCTGTCGCCGTATAAGAAGCTGCCGTATATCTTCCTGTATGTATTTGAGGGGCTTGTTATCATTGACCTTGTGATATATATCCAGCGCACCTCGGGCTACGACGACCTGTTCTTTACCCGCATAGGACTGCTGTTTATGTCGGCTGTCACGGTCATTTCCCGTTTCAGGGAGATCCTCGATATGATAAAGCTCGGCGTACAGGCCGGAAAGATAGGCAAGATAGCTTTTACCGACGCGAATACCGGTATAGGCAACGTCGCCGCGTTCAGATCCAAATTCGACGACCTTGAGCTGAAGCGTACCAACTATAAATATATCGCCGTGATACAGTTCGATGTCAACAATCTCAAGGTCATCAACGACACGAAAGGACACGAGGCCGGCGACCTGCTGATAAAGCGGGCGGCGGGGATAATAAACCTTGCGTTCGGGAATATAGGCACCTGCTACCGCACCGGTGGCGACGAGTTCGTGGCGCTCGTAACGAGCGAATCCGCACCGATAGTGTGTGAGGAGGCGATTGACAAATTCAACCGTGCTATCGACAAGTTCAACAACGACCCCGAGAGACCCTTCGACCTGCGTATCGCCCACGGCGTCGCGTATTACCGCAGCGACGGTGATTCCGACGGCACCTCGCTCAAGGACGTGCATAAGGTCGCGGACGAGCGTATGTACAACAACAAGAAGATGCTCAAAGCGCGCTACGCCAAGTCCCCCGAGGAAGCGGTCGTCCGCTGACTGCGCTTATCTGTATGATATTTCCTCCCCAAGCCATTAGGGGAGGAATTTTTATAGTTAACAGTTAACAGTGAACAGTGAACAGTTGTGGAGTCCGCTGCGCGGACGGTTTGGAATCGTGACGAGACCCGAAAGTGTCACTTACAATTATCACAATTGTGCGGTCGGAGCACAACACTCTCCGCTTTGTCACAATTCGGATATGTCGCGAAGCGACACCACAACTGTTCACTGTTCACTGTTAACTGTTCACTTTTTAAGTGTTTTTCTATTGAAATGTGCGGAAAAATGTGGTATAATAAATATATATTTCATTACGAAAGGAAGTACCCGCTATGACACCGCAGGAGAAATTGCAGAAATGCTACGAAAGCTTTAAGAAAAGGATAGATTTTGTTCCCGAGGTCGCGCTGATACTCGGCTCGGGGCTCGGAGCGCTCGCGGACGAGATAGACATCAAAGCCGTGCTCGACTA
>JAFTAG010000260.1 GCA_017458655.1 Ruminiclostridium sp.
CGAATGCGGGTACATATCGAGCGCGGAAAAATGACGCTCCGACAGGCGGACATTCTCGAATATTATCTGCGCTCGAAGCCCTTCGTCCGCGATGTAAAGGTGTATGACCGCACCGGCGACGCCGTGATATTTTACCGCGAAGGACGCGGCGAGGTGATCTCCGCGCTTGCAAGATTCACCTACGACGACGAGAATATGACCGCGCTTGTGCCCGAACACACGGGCAGAGAGCTTGACCGTCGGTTCGAGGACAGACTGATCTTCATGCTTGCGAAAAAAGCGTTCTCGATGCTGTTCCTGCCGAACAAAATACGCTTTGCGATAGCGGTGATAAAGTCGCTGAAATACGTCGCGGAAGCGCTTAAATGTATCGCAAAACGTGAAGTGCGCGTCGAGATACTTGACGCCACGGCGATAGTTGTTTCGCTGCTGCGCAGTGACAGAAAGACCGCGGCATCGGTGATGTTCCTGCTGTCGCTCGGAGAAATGCTGGAAGACTGGACGCACAAGCGGTCGGTAGATGACCTTGCAAGAACGATGTCGCTCGGTGTCGATAAGGTTTGGCTGATAAAGGACGGAACGGAAGCCCTTGTCCCGATAAACACGGTCGAAGCGGGCGCGGAAATATCCGTTCGCACCGGCAGTATGATACCGCTGGACGGAGTCGTTACCGCGGGTGAAGCCGAGGTCAATCAGGCGTCGATGACAGGCGAAGCAATGCCCGTCCACAAGAAGCCCGGAAGCTATGTCTATGCGGGAACGGCAGTTGAGGACGGCAGCGTTACAGTGCGCGTTGACAAGACCTCGGGCAGCGGCAAATACGACCGGATAGTAAAGATGATCGAGGAGTCGGAAAAGCTGAAATCAAACGCCGAGAGCAAGGCCTCACGGCTCGCCGACAAGCTCGTTCCGTACAGCCTCGGCGGTACTCTGCTGACCTATCTTCTGACCCGTAACACAACGAAGGCGCTGTCCATTCTTATGGTGGATTTTTCCTGCGCATTAAAGCTCGCTATGCCTGTTTCCGTCATCGCGGCGATGCGGGAATGCGGCTCTTACGGCATCACCGTCAAGGGCGGCAAGTTCCTCGAGGCCGTTGCGGAAGCGGACACGATCGTGTTCGACAAAACGGGAACGCTCACCCGCGCGGAGCCGAGAGTTGCAAGGATCGTGACCTTCGGAGATAACGACGAGGCCGAATGCCTGCGGCTCGCAGCGTGTCTTGAAGAGCATTACCCGCACTCGATAGCGAACGCGGTCGTGAATGAGGCAGCCAAACGCGGGCTTCTCCACGAGGAAAAACACTCGGCTGTGCAGTATGTTGTCGCACACGGCATTTCAAGCTCGATAGACGGCGAAAAAGCGGTTATCGGAAGCTATCATTTCGTGTTCGAAGACGAGGGCGTGCAGATACCCGTCGGCGAGGAACACAAGCTGAACGAGCTCCCGCCCGAATATTCCCACCTGTATCTCGCGGTCGGCGGAGTTCTCACGGCTGTTATCTGCATCGAAGACCCGCTGCGCGACGAGGCAGCGGACATTGTCGCAAAGCTGAAAGAGCTCGGCATAAAAAAGACCGTGATGATGACGGGCGACAGCAAGCGCACTGCGGAAGCGGCAGCGTCGGCTGTCGGCGTTGACGACTATTATTACGAAGTGCTGCCCGAGGACAAGGCCGCATTCATCAGGCGCGAGCACGAAGCGGGGCGCAAGGTGATAATGATAGGTGACGGGGTGAACGACTCCCCTGCCCTGTCCGAAGCCGACGCGGGTATCGCCATAAGCACAGGCGCGGCGATAGCGCGTGAGATAGCGGATATCACCATTTCCGCCGACGACCTGTACTGCCTGCTGACGCTGCGGAAGATAAGCACGGCGCTGATGAAGCGCATTGGCTTCAACTACCGCTCGATAATCGGGTTCAATCTCGCGCTTATCCTGCTGGGTGTGGCGGGCGTGATACCGCCGACGATCTCCGCTCTGCTGCACAATTCCTCGACTGTGCTGATAGGGACCGCGAGTATGAGGAATTATCTGAAAAATGACGAAAGGCAGATGTTGAAATGAAATATTCGGGTGCGCCGAGCGGTATGTGGACAGTGTTTTGCGGCTCGTTCCGAAAAGCGCTCACGACTGTGCTGAACTACGACAGCGAGACCGCGAGAAGCATTACCGCAAGCGCAAAACAAAGGTACAAAAAGATCATCGGAAGCCTGCCCGAATTTGAAAAGGGCGACAGGTTCAAGACCAATATAATAAGCTGTGCGATGCTTTCCGCGTTCATTCTTGATCTGCCGCAAAAGCCGACGGTTGAACAGATGACGGAATACTACAAAGCCGGCATGGCGACCGCCGCGATGAAGTGGTTCTGCAAAAAGGGCGCTAAGAAAAAATTCGGCCCGGAGGATATTTCCGGAATGAAAAGGACTGCCGAATTCCGAGCCGCCGACAGAAATCCGTACTCATGGAATATGGATTTTCGTGAGTATGATGACGGCAGCGGATATGAGGCGAAATTCTGCAAATGCGGTATCTGCACGCTGATGGAGGAGCTCGGACTTTACGAGTATATCCCCGCGATGTGTGCGCTTGATTACACCATGGCCGAACTCAGCGGAGTGACCGACTTTGTGCGGGAATACACACTCGCGTCCGGCGGACCGTACTGTGACTGCGGGTATAAAAAGAAAGTATAACAAATATCCCCGCCGAGCGATCCTGTTCAGCGGGGATATTTGAAAATGGAGAGGATTAGAAAACTTCTAAGTTAAACAATACTGCTCCAGCACAGTCTTCAATGCGTTCGCGCTCGCATTGTGTATCTTAGCGACCCGAAAATTCTGCTTTGCGGCTTTCTGACCGACCTTATTCGCCATTTTATGCGAACAGGTGTTTGTGAAAAGCACCACAAGATCGGGGCTCCCGAGCTTGTTCTCA
>JAFTAG010000261.1 GCA_017458655.1 Ruminiclostridium sp.
ATCGAGAGTTCCGCCCTGAGCGGTCTTGTTGCGGTAGTAGATACGGCTCCCGTCCGGCGTTATCATGTGCAGATCGAGATCATCGTGCGTCTGCCATGCGAGCGTGACAGTGATAGGACCCACTCCTGCGCCGAGATCGCCCGCTATGACTGTGATCTCACCGGGAGTGATCGGGGGCTGAGAATTACCGCCGCCGTCGTTATTGTTATTATTATTGCCGCCGTTGTTGTTATTATTTGTCGGGTTGGTTATATTGCTCGATGTATCTCTTATTCTTGGCGGAGTTGTCGGAGGAATGAAGTCGGTTATGGGTCCTCTGTTATTCTCCGGAGGATTGGTATTGCCGCCGGTGTTCTGTACAACGGGCGGGTCGGTGACGGAGCCTTCGCCCTTGTTTCCGCGCGTTATGGTGAAGCCGCCGACACGGTCTATCCTGAACCACGAGAAGAAGCTCGTCGCGTGGAATGTGATACCGTTATCGCCGGGATTTTCGGGGTATGTATTCATCGAGATAGAACGGCTGCCCTCGGAGGGGTGATAGTCCGGGAACTGATCCTGATTGAAGGTCAGTCCGCAGGTCGTTCCGTAAACGATGCAGCTTCCGCCGCTGCCGACATCAACGAGGATATCGGTGTTGCTCACCGCGAGAGTTCCGCCCTTTATCGACTGCGAGAGCGTATGTACGCTGTGCGTGCCGTTGGGTATCTGCGTGAACGCGCCGGAGGTTATCTCGCCGGAAACGTAGAACTGTGTCGTGAAATTACCCGCTATTGTATTTACGGCGTTGTTCCAGTCCTGAACGGGCGTGGTGCGTCCGCTGTAAATGCTGCGGAGGTTCATTACTGCGTTATAGCCGTTATGCGAGTCGGAGAGTATCTGCACACCGAGAGTGGAGCACTGCTCGACGCTGTCGGCGGGCGATGCCGCTTCGGACACTTCCGTGGTGATATCGCCCTCGTTCGCCGCAGAAGCTCTGACCGTGAACGGGAAAAGCATATCCACAAGATCGGGAGCCGCGTACATCGCGCTGATCTTGGTGCTTATGCCCTTGGTTTTCTTGATGTTCTCGTCTTTTGCAAGCTCCTCGGACATGGAGATCATGTTGTTCGAGACTTCCTCGGTCGCTTTCCACGCATCAAGGCACTGGTCGAACCGGCTGTTTATGGTGTCCGGATCCGCAGACGCAAGATCGGTCTCAAGAAGCTCCTCGGTCAGAAGTCTTGCAAGCGCGTAGCTCTGCGTACCGAGCTTTGTCATGTCGCAAAGCTTTGAGAAGCTCGCTTCAAGCTTCTCGCCGAGAGGACTTTTTTTGCTGCCGAACGGATTGAAGATAAGCACGACAACGAGCGTTATCGCGAGGAATACCGCGATTATCGTGATTATAAGCGGATATCTGCTTTTCTTCTGCTTGACCGCAACGCTGCCTCCCGGCTGCATCTGCGGTGCCTGATACATAGGCTGAACAGGCTGCTGATAAGCGGGCTGGCTGTAATTCTGCATCACCTGCTGAACCTGTTGCTGTGTGGTGGTCTGCGGCTGCACGGGCTGCTGGTACTGCGGCTGTACAGGTTGAGTGTACATGGGCTGCTGCACCGGCTGTACAGGCGGTGGTGTTGGTTGTACCGGCTGTACTTGCTGTACAGCTTGCGGTGCAGCCTGCGCATTATTCTGCGCCGCACCGCACTTGTCGCAAAACGCCGCTCCGGGATTTAACGGAGCGCCGCAGCTCGGACAGAACCTGCCGCCTGTGGGTGTGTCGGGCGGCGCCGCAGTACCGCAGTTCGGGCAGAAGCCCGCTCCGTCGGCTATCTGACCGCCGCAGTTAGTGCATATTTTACTCATGTTACTGCTCCTTTGCATAATTGTGGCTTTATATAAAGTGCCTGTTTGGACACATTATTACTCGTTTTTTTCGCTCGTTTTCATAAATGTCTGGGCGTACTGCGATAACATTTTCAGCAGATACGGGTGTCTGAATTTGAACGTCATCTGCGGCTCGGTGAGCTTGCAGACTGCCGCGCTGCGCACCGAGGTGTATATCCTGATGCCGCCGTTCTCATAAACATTGTGATCTCCCTTCGGTGAGGAGATACCTTTTTCTACGGTAACGAGAGGCGCTGCGCCGGACAGCATTTTATCATAGGAGTCGCGGATATGTCCGAGCTTTTCCGTGTCGGTAATGTAATGGTAAATGCAGTCTCGCTCCGCTCCCGCGGCGCAGTATCCTTCTATACAGCCGCTCTCTCCGATAAACATCGTGTGCCGGAACCGCTCGCCGCTTTTGTCGGTGCGGTAGTACGGCTCCACAAGCCCCGTCATATACAGCGGCATCCAGCTTTTCAGCGCAAAAAGCATTTCCGACGGGTCACGGTCAATGTTGTGGATTATCTTCATTTTCACGCCGTTTTGCAGACATTCCCGCATAAGCGACAGCCATTTCGGCGTGAAGCTTGCCTGCATCCATTCCATATCCTGATCGGAGTACAGGAGCAGCTCCGAGCGAGGGCGCCGCGCGGCATTTCCGAGAAAGCGTATGACCGCACGCTGCAAGCCTCCGGTGCCGACATAAGCCGGCTCACTTTCGTCGAGTATTTCGGGAACAGCGACCCTCTCAAATGCCGGCAGCCCAGCGGGCAGCATTGTCGGGTTCATCATACTGCCGACGACCTGCGACATAATATAGCTGTCCGCGGCGGAGGTCCTGCCTTTGAGCCAATCCATAAGCACGGGAACGGCGTTCATCTCGGAAAGCTCTTGCTCTGTAATGCCCATTGCTTCACAGACCTCGGGCATTACGCCGTTTTCCTCCGCAAGACTCAGCAGAGTTTCAGATATGCTGTTCAGTACCTCCGAGTATCTTGACGGAGCCCGTGCGCTCGATGTGATCTTTTTCACGATCTCAAGGCTCACACCCGAATGGCGGGCGATCTCAATGACCTCTGCACCCACGATAGTCTGTATTTCCAAAAAGCGCTCACGGAAACGGACATCTCCGCTTTCCGGCTGCGGGGTATCCTCATAAAGCCAGTCGAGCAGAGCTTTTTTTATCTCTTTTTCGCCGATAGTCGTGTCACAGCCGACTGTCTCGCAGAGAACGCCGAGCTTGTTATTTGTCTCCGCAAAGCCGTATATTCCGTTTACGAGCTTCGGCGTGGTGGAGGAAAGCTTCTTGGTCGGCACACGGCTGCCGTTGGTTATCTTGCCGATGTTTGGGTAGGATATGCCGGTATATTCGGCAAGTGAACGGGTAGTCGCGTCAATAGCTTTCATTATAGTTTTAAGCCTGTCTTTCAGCATTTTTGACCTCACTGTTAATAATTTCTATAATTATAACATATTTCAGCTCCGCTGTCAATGGATTGCTCAAAATTAAGGTAACACAATACGTTTCGTTAAATATTGGGAGTGCCTGATTAAAAAGTCCTTGACAAATGGCAACAGGCAAGACAGCTAAATCCATTCTTATTTCCTGCGGTGCGCGGCTTGCTCCGTTCGATATAAAGGAGCTGCGTGACCTTACGGAATACGATGAAATGGAGCTTGACGCTCTCGGAGACGAGAAAACGGCAATGTTCGTTATCATCTCCGACACGGACGATACGTTCAATTTCCTTGTAGCGATTATGTACACTCAGCTTTTCAACCTTCTGTGCGACAAGGCAGACGATTTTCACGGCGGCAGACTGCCGGTTCACGTCAGGTTTATCCTTGACGAGTTCAGCAATATCGGACAGATACCGAAATTCGACAAGCTGATAGCGACTATCAGAAGCCGTGAGATCTCTGCAAGTATCATTTTGCAGGCTCAATCGCAGCTAAAGGCTACCTACAAGGACAATACCGAAACGACGGCCGTTATCAGCAATACGCTATTCTTCATTAAGCTCACCCGCTTTCACTTTGTCCGAACTGACTCCGAACTGTCCGAGCCAGACGAGTATCTCGTCAAAAACGCTCGTGTTCAGCTCGTAGTAGATGAAATTCTTCTCCTTGTACTCGATGACCATATCCGCTTTTTTCAGCAGTTTCAGATGATAGGACAGGGCAGCGGGGGTTATACCGAGGTTTTCTGCTATCTCACCGGCATTTTTTCTTCCGTCACGCAGCATTGCGATAATATCCCGCCGTTGGTCATCGGACAGAATTTTGAATGTTTCTGATATTTTCATAAGCTCACCTCACAAGCTATTTAAAAATTTCTTTAAATAGAATATATCATATCGGTTCTCTTTTGTCAATAATTATTTAAAAATATTTTTAAATAGTTTCGGAATATAATATAAAAAAACAGCGGGCGTTTCGGCTCACCCGCTGTTTTTTCTATTAAATGTTCAGCCTTTATAGGTAATCAGATATGCTTTACCGTCTTTGTCGGTACACGCAAAGAGTTCGCCGGAGTCACTGAAAGTAAACAA
>JAFTAG010000262.1 GCA_017458655.1 Ruminiclostridium sp.
GCAGATATTATCAACTTGCAGATAGTTTTGACGCGGATTCGGTGCGGCCGTCGCCGCCTTCCCACCCAGCCCCGTCGGCGCAGCCGAACACCAATGCAGGAAGCATTGCGCATTTGCTCAAATGGCGGCACGGATGCCGCCTTACAAGGCAAATGCTTTACGCACGCAATCCGTTTGTCAATGGGGGAGGCTTCGAAAAATTTTACGCAGGAAAATTTTTTGGAGTACCCTTGACAAGCGGATAACGACCGGTCAAAGGAGCAGTTTCATTAATATCAAATATAAACAAGGAGTGATCCAAGTGGAAGAAAAGAACATTTTCGAGTACCCGTTCGACGGTGCGGAAATAATGGCAAAGCGAAAGAAGCTGCGCAGAGAAATGCTTGAAGACGGCACGGAACGTCTGAAAAAGAAGATAGCGATACTCGGCGGTTCTACGGCGGACGCGGTGCGCGATGTTACCGAGCTGTTCCTGCTGAATTACGGTATCGAGCCGGAGTTCTGGACATCCGAGTACGGGCAGTATTACAATGAGGCGCTGTTCCCGTCGGAGGAACTGCTCGCGTTCAAGCCCGATATCGTGTATGTTTACACGAGCTACCGGAATATCACGGTGTTCCCGGACGTAAGAGACAGCGCGGAAGCCGTAAAGGCCAAGCTCGATGAGGTATTCGCACATTTCACCGCCGTGTGGGAAAGCATCGCGGACAAGCTCGGCTGCACCATAATACAGAACAACTTCGAGCAGCCGCCGTTCCGTCTGCTCGGGAACAGCGACTTTTCGGACATACACGGCCGTGTGAATTTTATAACACGGCTGAATATGATGTTCGCGGAATACGCCGCCTCTCACGCGAATGTGAACATCTGCGACCTGAACTACGTTTCCGCGTGCTTCGGGCTCGACGAGTGGAGCGACCCGACACAGTGGTATATGTATAAGTATGCCCTTTCCATGCGGGCGGTGCCGTATCTGGCGGCAAACCTTGCCGCGATAATAAAGGCTATGCTCGGGAAGAACAGGAAGGTGCTCGCGCTCGACCTTGACAATACGCTGTGGGGCGGTGTGGTCGGCGATGACGGAGCCGAGGGCTTGCAGATAGGGAAAGACCTCCCCGGCGGGCAGGTGTATTCCGAGTTTCAGGAGTATGTCAAGCTGCACAAGGATATCGGTGTGCTGCTGACGGTATGCTCGAAGAACAACGAGGAGACGGCGCTCGAGGGGCTCGGACACCCGGACGGGACGCTGCGACCCGAGGATTTCACGGTCATCAAGGCAAACTGGTTCAACAAGGACGAGAACATACTTATGACGGCGGACGAGCTCTCGCTGCTGCCGGAAAGCTTTGTTTTCGCGGACGACAACCCCGCCGAGAGAAAGATAGTGAAAGACCGCATAAAGGGCATAGCGGCGCCGGAGCTCGACGGGGCGGAGAACTATATCCGTGTGCTTGACAGAAACCGCTATTTCGAGGTGGTAAGGCTCTCCGAGGACGACCTCAAGCGCAGCGAGATGTACAAGGCGAATGCCGAGAGAGCCGCCGCAATGCACAGCGCGGCCGATTACGGGGAATATCTCGACAGTCTCGAAATGAAAGCCGAGATAAAGCCGTTCGTGCCGATGTATATTGCCCGCATCGCTCAGCTCACCAATAAGAGCAATCAGTTCAACGTTACGACAAAGCGCTACACCGAGGGCGATATCGCCAACATCAGCCGCGACCCGGCATATATCCCGCTGTACGGCAGACTTTCCGACAAATTCGGCGACAACGGCGTTGTTTCGGTAGTCATCGGCAATATCCGCGGCACCGAGCTGCACATCGACCTGTGGATTATGAGCTGCCGCGTGCTGAAACGCGATATGGAGCTTGCAATGCTCGACGAGCTCGTTCGCATCGCGAAAGAAAAGGGCATAGAAGCTATCGTCGGGTATTATTGCCCCACCGCCAAAAACAGTATGGTGCGCGGGCTTTTTGAGACGTTCGGATTTGAAAAAACATCGGAGGACGCGGCGGGAAATACCGTCTGGAGACTGCCTGTAGGCAATTATGCCAAAAAAAATACACATATTTTCGTAAATTAGTGAATATTTTTTTAAAAAACTATTGCAATTTTGTAATTAATGTGTTATAATGTATGAGTAAATTGGCGATTGAAACGTTTTCGCCAATGGCTATTTAACAAATGGAGGATTTTCTATTATGAAGAAGACAAGACTTGCGGCAGCGGCTGCCGCAGCAGTTGTATCCGCTTCCGTACTCGCACTTTCCGCAGGCGCTTACAACGCTTATATCGGTCTCCAGACACAGACCTACAGCTTCAGAAACGCTTGGACTGAGGCTTCCTACGGTAAGGAAACTCCTTACTTCAACGGCTGGATCGTTTGGGGTGACGGTGATAACCCGGAGGAGACATTCCCGGATTATGAAGACAACTTTGATTATGATATCAACGGTTATGTTCTTCCCGCTTCCTACACAGACGCTTCTTTCGACGCTGACGGCACTTACACAGTTAAGGCTGAGGGTATCGACTGGGCTCTCAAGGGCGAGACAGACTTTAACCTCGTATTCGTATCCACTGACCTTCCCGCTAACGCAGGCCTCACCATTTCCGATGTTTCCGTTGCGGTTGACGGTACAGTTGTAAAGACAGTTGATTCCTATACATACGATGAAACTGCTGAGTACATCGAGATCGACCTCGCTAACATCTGGAATCCCGATGTAGGAGCTTGGGGTCTTGCATTCCCGTCCGACAGCGTTGCTATCTCCTTCACAGTTGCAGGTCTTTCCACAGGTGCTGCAGATGCAGCTGCTGCTCCCGCCACAGGTGATGTTGCTGCCGCTACAGACAGCTCCAAGGGCTCTCCCGACACAGGTATCGCCGATGTTGCGGCTATCGCAGGTCTCGGCCTCGTAGCAGCAGGCGCTATCGTTGTTACAAGAAAAAGAAAGTAAGTTCTGAACTTCTTTAAAACAAAAAGCTCCGGTTAAGCCGGGGCTTTTTTGTTGGCAATTGCCTGTGTCGTGTTTGCTGTTTGAGCGCTGCATCTGTGCGGCTTGTGACGAAGGGGCGGGGTGCTGCCTCTTTTTTTCTTCGGTCGCCCGCTGTGCCCGGCAATCAGCCGAAGAAAGGAAAAGAATATTGCAAGGTTTTAAGCCCGCTGCGGCCTTGTGTGCCTGTATTGCAAGGCTCTGAACGCGGGCAAAGCCTCTGTCTCTGCTGTCTGTACTATCTGCACAAAAAAATTCTTCAAAATTTCATAATAAATTTTTATAAAATACTGGAAATTCTGTTAAAAATATGCTATAATATATATGTTATGCAGGTGGGCGTTTGTGAACCGCATTGTAATGCGGTCGTCGGCGCGAAGCTGCGGAACTAATAAATTTCAGGAGGACTAATCCAATGGCAAAGAAATATGTTTACCTTTTCAGTGAAGGTAACGCAGACATGAGAGAGCTTCTCGGCGGTAAGGGCGCAAACCTCGCGGAGATGACCAAAATAGGTCTCCCCGTACCTCAGGGTTTCACTATCTCGACCGAGGCGTGCACACAGTATTACGAGGACGGCAGAAAGATCAACGACGAGATCATGGCGCAGGCTATGAAGGGCGTTGAGGAAATGGAAAAGATAAACGGCAAGAAGTTCGGCGACAAGCAGAACCCGCTGCTCGTTTCAGTTCGTTCCGGTGCGAGAGCTTCCATGCCCGGTATGATGGATACTATCCTCAACCTCGGTCTTAACGATGACGTTGTTGCTTCGATGATCGCGGGCAACCCCGACCCCAAGTTCGAGCGTTTCGTTTATGACTCCTACAGACGTTTTATCCAGATGTTCTCCGACGTTGTTATGGAAGTCGGCAAAAAGTATTTCGAGCAGCTCATCGACAAGATGAAGGAGCAGAAGGGCGTTAAGTATGACGTAGATCTTACCGCCGCCGATCTCAAGGAGCTCGCTACACAGTTCAAGGCCGAATACAAGAAGCAGCTCGGCAAGGACTTCCCCTCTGACCCGATCGAGCAGCTCAAGCTCGCTATCGAGGCAGTTTTCCGCTCCTGGGACAACCCGCGTGCGAACGTATATCGCCGCGACAACGATATCCCCTACAGCTGGGGTACCGCAGTAAACGTAATGCCTATGGTATTCGGCAACCTCAACGAAGAATCCGGCACCGGCGTTGCATTTACCCGCGATCCCGCAACAGGCGAAAAGAAGCTCATGGGCGAGTTCCTTAAGAACGCGCAGGGCGAGGACGTTGTTGCAGGTGTCCGCACTCCTATGCCTATCACACAGATGGAGCAGGAGTTCCCCGAGGCTTATGCCGAGTTCGTAAAGGTTTGCGATATTCTCGAAAAGCATTATCACGATATGCAGGATATGGAGTTCACCGTAGAAAACAAGAAGCTCTATATGCTCCAGTGCCGCAACGGTAAGAGAACAGCCCCCGCTGCTCTTAAGATCGCCTGCGACCTCGTTGACGAGGGAATGAAGACAGAGCAGGAAGCTGTTCTGATGATCGACCCCCGTAACCTCGATACACTTCTTCACCCGCAGTTCGACGCAGCTGCTCTGAAGGCTGCTACACCTATCGGAAAGGGCCTCGGCGCTTCCCCCGGTGCTGCCTGCGGTAAGATCGTGTTCACTGCCGAGGACGCAGAGGCCTGGAAGGCAAAGGGTGAGAAGGTAGTTCTCGTTCGTCTCGAGACTTCCCCCGAGGATATCACCGGTATGAAGGCTTCTCAGGGTATCCTGACAGTCCGCGGCGGTATGACCTCTCACGCTGCCGTGGTTGCGCGCGGTATGGGTACCTGCTGCGTATCCGGCTGCTCGGATATCAATATGGACGAGGAAAACAAGAAGTTCACACTCGCCGGTAAGGAATTCCACGAGGGCGACTGGATCTCCATAGACGGTACCACAGGTAACATCTATGACGGCCAGATCAAGACCGTTGACGCCAAGATCGCGGGTGAGTTCGGCCGCGTAATGGGCTGGGCTGACAAGTACAGAAAGCTCAAGGTTAGAACCAATGCCGATACACCTACAGACGCCAAGAAGGCAAGAGAGCTCGGCGCGGAAGGTATAGGCCTCTGCCGTACAGAGCATATGTTCTTCGATCCCGACCGTATCGGACCGTTCAGAGAGATGATCTGCTCCGACACAGTTGAAGAGCGTGAAGAAGCTCTCGCCAAGATCGAGCCCATGCAGCAGTCCGACTTCGAGAAGCTCTACGAGGCTCTTGAAGGCTATCCGGTAACTATCCGCTTCCTCGATCCTCCGCTCCACGAATTCGTTCCCACGGAAGAAGCCGACATAAAGGCTCTCGCCGACAAGAAAGGCAAGTCCGTTGACGAGATCAAGGCTCTCATCGCTTCCCTCCACGAGTTCAACCCGATGATGGGTCACAGAGGCTGCCGTCTCGCGGTAACATATCCCGAGATCGCCAAGATGCAGACCAAGGCA
>JAFTAG010000263.1 GCA_017458655.1 Ruminiclostridium sp.
TCCGGCGTGTTCGGAAGGTGGCAGCCCGTGCTGCTTATCCCGCTCGCCGTGGCGGTCTCGATGTACGAGGATGAGCTCTCCTCGTGCATTTTTGCGCTGTTCTGCGGGTATATGACCGATATCGCGTTCGGGTTCCTGTTCGGGTTCAGCGCCGTCTGGCTCATGGGGATATGCGTGCTTTCATCGCTGCTCGTCCGCAATCTTATCCGCGTCAATCTGATAAACTTCTGCATCATCTCGGCGGCCGCGGTGCTGGTGGAATTCTTTATGGACTGGTTTTTCTATATTTTCCTTTGGAATGTACCCAAAGGCGAGGTCATATTGCTGCGCTCCATACTTCCGACAGTGATAGCTACGCTCGTGATCTCACCCGCGCTGTACTTCCTTACGGGAACGATCGAGCGCAGGCTGGGCTCCGAGACCGTAGATGTAACCTACATTGACGAGCAGCAGTCTGAGGAAGAGGAGAGTGACCGGGAACTGTGAGCAGGATATCCATACTTATACGGCGAATGACGCTTGTGCTGATCATATTTGTGCTGTTGTTCCTGTGCATTGCAAGGCTTATCACGCTCCAGATAGTAGAGGGGGAGACGTACCTTGCACAGACCGAGGCGAGCTATTCCGCAACACAGGAGATAATCGCCACGCGCGGTCAGATATTCGACAGCAGCGGGATGCTCATGACCGCCAACCGTCCGGTTTACAAGATAATCGTGCAGAAGGCGTTCCTTACGCCGGCAACGCAGAACGATGTTCTGCTGAAGACCGTGGAGACGCTCAAAAAGGGCGGCGAGAAGTGGAATGACACCGTCCCGATTAGCTACACGGAGCCGTTTGAATTCACGACGGACGACGAGGACGAGCTGCTCGATTTCAAGCGTCGTATCATCGTGAATGCCGATGCGACCGTTGACAACTGTATCTCGGCGCTGGCGAAAAAATATGACATAGACACCGCGAAATTCGACCGCGTGCAGATACGCGAGATAGGCGGCGTGCGCTATGAAATGGAGAAGCGGGATTTCTCCTACGATAACCGCTTTACGCTCGCGGACGATGTTTCCGTCGAAACGGTAATAAAAATAAAGGAGCTCGGCAGCAGGACGCCGGGCGTTGACACGGTGGAGGAAAGCGCGCGGGAATACCTTGTGACTAATGTGGCACCGCACGTTCTCGGCTCGGTGGGAGCTATATCCGCAGAGGACTACGCCGCGCTGAAAGAGGACGGATACAGCTACAACGACACGATAGGCAAATACGGCATAGAGCGCGGTATGGAGAGCGTCCTGCGCGGCACTAACGGCGAGCGCACCATCGTCCGCAATTCAAAGGGCGTGGCGGTCTCCGACGAGATAACGAAAGAGGTGGTCGCGGGCAGCAGCGTGAAGCTCACCTTCAATGTTAAGGATCAGAACACCCTGCAGGAGATACTCGCGAACCACATAAACTGGCTGAACAATACCGCCGACCGCGGCAACGACTGCGACGCGGGAGCCGTTGTGGTGCTCGACGCCAAGACCGGCGCGGTGCTCGGTATGGCCACCTATCCGACCTACGACTTAAAGCAGTCGGTGGAGGATTACGCGTCGGTGATAAGCTTACCCGGCAGCCCCATGCTCAACCGCTGCACCTACGGCGCATACCGCCCCGGCTCGGCATTCAAGACCATAACCGCCGCCGACGGGCTGATAAACGGGCTTATCGACCGCAATTCCCGCGGTATCTGCACCGGCACATACAAATATTATTCGGACTACCAGCCCAAATGCACGGGCTATCACTACGGCTACGACGTTGTGAACTGCCTCAAATGGTCGTGCAATATCTTCTTCTACGACCTCGGCAGGCGGCTCGGTATCGAGGAGCTGAGCAGCTTCGCGGCGCGTTTCGGCTACGGTACCGACCTCGGGCTCGAGATAGGCGGGCTGTCCGGGCAGATGTCCTCACCGGAGCTGTACGAGAAGCTCCGCGGCGAGGAATGGGGCAACGGCAATACTTTACAGGCGGCGATAGGGCAGATGGACACGCTCGTCACGCCGCTCCACCTTGCGGTGCAGGCTATGACCTTCGCAAACGACGGGGTGCGCCGCAAGCCGTATATCGTCGATTCCGTGTGGGATTACGATATGGAGGAGATGCTCTATAAGACCGAGCCGCAGGTGGTAGAGGTCATCGAGAACAAGAATGAGGCGTTCCAGATAGTCAGAGAGGGCATGATCGCCGTTTCCACGCTCGTGAACTGGCCGACAAGCACAAATCTCTGGAATTTCGAGGGTCTGCCGTACAGCGTCGCGATAAAGACGGGTACTCCCGAGGCGGATGCCGCCGGGAATTACAACTCCACGGTAATGGGATATTACCCCGCGGAGGACCCGCAGATAGCGTTCGGCGTAGTTCTCGAAAAGGGCGAATATTCCCGCTATATGGTGCGAAATATCATTGACGCGTTCATATATCACGATTATCAGCCCGACATCGACGAGAACGGCATAATTCTCAACCCGTGGAAGCGGAGATAATACGGCTTTTATTGTGAAATAATTCTATTGACAAAAACGCCGTTATGTGCTATACTGTTAGAACCGAGCGGAAAGTTTTACTGACCGTGAGGAATATACTGAAACGAACCGACATTGAAACGCCGTGACTTTTTCACCGGCTTTGAGATGAAAGGCACGAATACGGAATATTTGCGCCTTTGTCTGTACATTACTTATTATGTACCGATATCGGCGCATTTCTTATTGAGAAAGGGACAAGACTATGAAAAAAACAACAAAAACACTGACAGCGCTGCTCACGGCAGCATTGCTCGCGGTATCCGCCGGCTGTGCGGGAAATACCCAGACGACCACGACGACCGCCACCACGCCTGCACCCGCGGCGACGACCGAGGACACCGAGGCTCCCGAAAACGAACAGCCCGAGGAAACCGCGGGCACGATGCTCGATGTTGACGCGGAGTCCGGTGAAACGCAGACCACCGAGCCCGAGCCCGATACGGTGATCGGGGAGGCTCCCGACGAGGTGCGTATAGCCGCGCTCAAAGGCCCGACCGCCATGGGAATGGTACAGCTCATCGACAACAGCATGACAGATGAAACGAGCCTTTATACCTGCACGATCTACGCCGCGCCCGACGAGCTCACCCCGCTCATCATCAAGGGTGAGGTAGATGTAGCCTGCATTCCCGCAAACCTTGCGTCCGTACTGTACAACAAGACGGATGGCGCGATAGAGACTATCGGCATCAACACCCTCGGCGTGCTGTATATCGTTGAGAACGGCACCGAAAACGTAAACTCGATAGCCGACCTTAAGGGCAAGACTGTCTATGCGAGCGGTCAGGGCTCGACACCCGAGTATGCGCTCAAATACCTGCTCACGCAGAACGGCATCGATCCCGAGACCGATGTTACTATCGAGTGGAAGTCCGAGCACGCGGAGTGCCTTACCGCGATAACCGGTGAACAGGGCGGCATCGCCATGCTGCCGCAGCCGTTCGTTACCACCGCAATGATGAAGACCGAGGGGATACGCGTTGCGCTCGACCTCACCAAAGAGTGGGATGCTCTCGATAACGGCAGTGCGATGCTCACGGGCGTTACGATAGCGAGAAAAGAGTTCATCGACGCATATCCCGACGTGCTCGCGCAGTTCCTTGCGGATTACAAGGCCTCCGTTGACTTCGTGACTTCCGATACCGACGCGGCTGCTGCCCTTATCGGCAAGGAAGAGATAAACATCATTCCCGAGGCGGTAGCCAAAAAGGCTCTGCCCGCCTGCAACATCGTGCTCATCACGGGAAATGAGATGAAGGATAAGCTTTCGGGCTATCTGAACGTACTGTTCGACGCGGACGCAAAATCTGTCGGCGGGAAGCTCCCCGGCGAGGATTTCTACTACGTCGGGTAAACAAGATTTTATACCTGTGAGGTGAGCGGATGAAAAAGCGTCTGACAGCGATAGGCGCCGTGCTGTTCTGGCTTGTTGTCTGGCAGCTCGCGGCGGTCGCCGTAAACAGCAGTCTGCTGCTCGCCTCGCCCGTTGAGGTGGTACGGCGGCTCATCGAGCTCGTTCCGGATATGAAGTTCCTCGGGAGCGTGCTGTTCACGACCGGGCGAATTATGCTCGGAGCGCTGCTCGGCACCGTCACGGGCATAGTGTTCGCCGTGCTCGCGGGGCGCTTCGTGTTCTTTGAAAAGCTGTTCGCGCCGCTTATCACCGCGGTGAAGGCAGTCCCCGTCGCTTCGTTCACTATCCTCGCGCTGATATGGATAACCTCCTCCGGGCTGTCCGTGCTGATAACGTTCCTGATAGCGCTGCCGGTGGTGTATTCCAACATTTTCGAGGGCATACGCGCGCTCGACCCCGAGCTCACCGTAATGGCAAGGGTGTTTCGCATTCCGCCGTTCAAGCGGCTTGTCGGGATATATTTCTCACAGATGATGCCCTATTTCCGGGCGGCGGTAAAGCTCGCCGTAGGGCTTTGCTGGAAGTCGGGCGTTGCCGCCGAGGTCATCGGCACACCGCGCGGCTCGATAGGCGAGAAGCTGTACGCGTCGAAGATATACTTAGAGACCGCCGACCTGTTCGCTTGGACGCTTGTGGTCATACTGCTCAGCCTCGTTACCGAGAAGCTGTTCATATTTATCATTGATATGGCCGCAAGACGTATCGGGAAGCTGTAAGGGGGTGTCGGTAATGCTTATCGCCAAAGACCTTTGCAAGAGCTACGGCGGCGTTCCGGTCATCGACAGCTTCTCGCACGGGTTCACGGAAGGCGGTGTCACCGCGGTAATGGGTGCGTCCGGCTGCGGAAAGACCACGCTGCTCTCGCTGCTTATGGGGATAATAAACCCGGACAGCGGTGAGATCGCCGGCAATGATGTTCGCATATCCGCTGTGTTTCAGGAAGACCGCCTCTGCGCAAATCTTACCGTTCTTGCAAACTTAAAGCTCGTGCTGCCGGGAAAGCCCGACCGTGCGATGCTCGAACGCGAGCTTGCCGCGATAGGGCTCGACGGGTGCGCGGATAAGCCCGTCCATACGCTCAGCGGCGGTATGAAGCGGCGTACAGCGCTGCTGCGGGCTCTGCTCGCAGAATATGACCTGCTGTTCCTCGACGAGCCCTTCAAGGGGCTTGACGACGATACAAAGCAGAGCGTAATGAGCTTCACAAAGGAAAAGACCGCCGGAAAGACGGTCATACTCGTTACGCACAGCAGGGAAGAAGCGGAATTTTTCGCGGCGGAAACTATAATGCTGTAAAAACGTTCATAAAATAAGTCCCTTCGGTACAGAATAATACCGAGGGGGCTTTTGTTATGACCGAGATAGTGATAATCGGCGACAGCCGTGATACAGCGCTTGAAAAGCTTATAAAGACCACCCTGTCGAAAACGTACAGGGTGATATACATCAAGGAACAGTCACTTACCGACACGGGCAGCGGCTATGAGCTGATATTTTTTGACTGCGCAAGACCGAGGCTCGATGGCGTTGCGAACGCGGTGATCATCGCCAAGCGAAGTGCCGTTCTGTCCGTGGAGCTCCCCCGTGACTGCACGGTGATACTCGACAGCGACAAGCCCACGCAGACCGCCGCGGCAGTACGGAGCGGTATCGCCGCCATAGACTGCGGGTTTTCGCCGACCTCGACCGTTTCCTTCACCGGCGAGACCGACGACGCGCTGGTGATATCGCTGAACCGCTCTATCACGGCGCTTTCGGGCAGGGAGATACAGCCGCTCGAGCTGCCGTGTCCGAAGCACGGCGCGGACGCCTACACGCTTATGAGCTTCACGGCGATGCGGCTGCTGCTCGATGATTTTGACAGCGAGCTCGGGGAGCTGATATAAACCCTGCTACTTTGCAGTGTTCACATTATGCTCTTTTATGAAAGCAATAAATTTATCGGCGGGAAGCGGCTTCGAGAAGTAATACCCCTGTATGAAGTGGCAGCCCATTTTCTCGAGCTCGTCGAGCCTGTCCTTTGTCTCGACGCCCTCCGCGACCAGCTCCTTGTCGATATCGCGCATCATCTTCACAGTGTTGCGGACGATCGACCTGCCGTCCTCGGTGGCCATATCGTCAACGAGGCTCTTGTCAAGCTTCACCATTTTGAGCGGCAGCTTCGACACGCGCTGCATATTGGAATACCCGGTCCCGTAGTCGTCGAGCGAGAAGGTGTAGCCCATTCCCGTAAGCGCCGCGAGGTTCGTTTCCATTACCGTGCCAACTTCCTCGTAAGTCGTCTCGGTAATCTCTAAATTCACCTTGTCGGGGGAGACCCCGTATCTGTCGCTCAGCAGGGCGAGCTTTACGGGAAGCTCCTCCTGCAGGCACTGCGCGACCGAAAGGTTTATCTCGATATATTCGAGACCGAGAGCGTCAAAATCGTTCTCGGAAATGAACCTGTGAACATCCTCGAGCACAAAATCCCCGATAGGCAGGATAACGCCGCGCTTTTCCGCCGCGGGTATGAACAGTCCGGGCGGGATAGAGCCGTATTCGTCGTCATTCAGCCTGATAAGCGCCTCCGCGGATATGAACCTGCCGCGCTCGAACGAATATATCGGCTGGTAGTACATACGGAAGCGGTTTTCGGATATGGCGCGGTTGAGAATGCTGTCGATATTGCTGATCATCTTGTAATCGTTCGAGGATATAAGCTCCGAGGCGTCGGCAAACATACGGCTGGCGGGCATCTGTGAGGCGAATGACCGTCCGAAGCGTATGATCTCATCGCAGTCGGTCAGGTCGTCGGGGATCACAAGACTGCAGGCTTTCACATTCATTCGTTCACCCGAGATAGCCAGCTTGTCAAAATTACGTCTTATCTCGCCGTACATATTCCTGAACGCGGCCTTTATGTCGAACTTATCGTCATCTACTATTATCATTATCGTTCCCGGGTGCTCGAAATAAATGCCGAAAAATATCCGCTCGCGGGTAAACTTTATATCAAGCTGAGTTATAACGTGAGAGACATACGAGAGATAGCGTTCCTCTCCGAGATACGAGCGCAGCTCCGTCGCGTTGGTTATATTCAGAAACGCTATCTTCACCCTTTGTTTTGTGTAAAGTATCTTCTGCAGCTCCAGTCTGTAAGCGTCAAAGCTGAGTGAGCCCACCGACGCGTCCGATATCTCCTCCGGGCGCAGTACGAACAATATCAGAAGTATGGTTGACATTGACGTGGATATCATTTCCACAAGATACTGCGGGAAGAAATACTGGAACACCGCGCCTCCCGCAACGAAGAAATAAAGCGAGATGAGCGGTATCAGCTTATCCTTTGTGATGAAGCGGCTGCAGCTCAGCAGATATATCGTTCCGAACACCGCATACAGCAGCGATATGAGGTACAATATGAAGATACAGCTGCCTCTGCTGTATCCCTTGTCAGCGGCGATATCGAACACGATGCCGGTGAACGGGTTGGACAGCAGTATAAGGATCAGCAGCGCGAACGGTATCGAAACTATGACCTTACGGGCGAAGCTTTTCACTCTGTACCATGTTCCCGTGATCGAAAATATAAAGAAAGTGTACAGATACACCGAGGCGTTCCTGCATATAAAATACAGGTACGATGAGAGCTGCGCCGTGAGCATTCTTTCCGGCGAGATCGGCAGCTCTCTGTACGCGTATTCCATTATCACGTCCGATATCGCCGAGAGGGACGACAGTATCAGCAGCATAATGAACATCTTGTTGGAGATACCGCGGGTCATTCTGCGAACGAACACGGTTATCAGTATTATAATGAATATCGGTATCGAGCAGAAATCAAAATACAGTACTGTCTGCAACCGCGGCACCCCCTCTTTTGAATAATTAATAATTAATAATTAATAATTGTGGTGTCCGCCTTCGGCGGACTTATTTTAAATTATCAGGCGGAATGCGGGAGGTTATGCTCCTGTATGAAGGATACGAATTTGTCCTCGGGGAGAGGCTTCGAGAAGTAATACCCCTGTATGAAATCCACGCCGAGCTCGGTGAGCTTTTCAAGCTGATCCGCGCTCTCAATGCCCTCGCACACTATCTCCTTGCGTATGTCCTTCATCATTGTGACGGTATTGCGCAGCACTGTCATTCCCGCGCTGCTCGCCATATCGTCCACCATAGTCTTGTCTATCTTGATTATTTTCAGCGGCAGCTTCGAGATACGCTGCATATTGGAATACCCGGTTCCGTAGTCGTCGAGCGAGAAGCTGAAACCGTTGTCGGAAAGCCGCCGTATGTTGATGTCCGTCATTTCCCCCATATTTTCATAGGTGGTCTCGGTTATCTCGAGATTTACACGCACGGGAGCCACGCCGTACTTCTTCTCGAGCGCAAGTATCTTGTCGAAAAGGTCGCCCTGCAGGCACTGCGCAACGGAAAGGTTCAGCTCAATATAGGACAGTCCGAGCTCGTTGAAATCATGCTCGCCGATAAACCTGAACACCGATTCGAGCACGAAATCCCCTATCGGTATCATAAGCCCGTTCCTCTCGGCAGCAGGTATGAACAGTGCGGGAGAGATGAAGCCGTATTCCTCGTCCGTAAGCCTTATGAGCGCTTCGGCCGAGATGAACCTGCCGTCCTTTACGGAATATATCGGCTGGTAGTACATCTCGAACTTCCGGTCACGGATAGCGCGTTTGAGGATATTCTCCATATTGTTCTTGATGCGGAAGCTGTCCGTTCCGATGATATCCCTCGCGTATGTGTACATCTGGTCGTAAGGTATCATTCTGTGGAACTGCTGCATGATATTGAGTATGGTGTCGGCTTCTTTTGCGTCCTCGGGATAGTTTATCTCGCACAGACGCGGGATTATCCGCGCACCCTTGCTCTCAAGCTCCTTTATGTCGCTCATCATAGCGGCATAAAGCTCCGCCACCATGGACTGAAAATCGAAATCGTAGTTGTCGATTATGAGCAGCAGCTTGCTCGGCTGCTCATAGTACATATCAAAGATAAGCCCCTTTTCGCGGCACTTTCTGCTTATGATATCTCCCGTATGTCTGACGAACTCGAAATACTTCTCGTCGCCGAAATATCTGCGTAGCTGCGAGGCGTTGATGAAGCGCATCACGATGATCTTTTCGCGGTTGTGGGAATTCGCTATCTTGCGTATCTCGGTGCAGAAGCCCTTATAGCTCGGCAGTCCGGTGGAATTATCGATATAGTCCTCCGGCCGCAGCACGAGCAGCACGGTGAACAGCTCCGCCATAGCTATGACAAGCATTTCCACAAGATGATCCGGCATAAGCATCTGTATCAGCACTCCTGTGCCGTTAAAAACGTACATCAGCAGCAGTGAGACCCACATTGAAGTACGCAGCATCCTCCTTCTTCGTATAAGGTAGGTGATGCCCCAAGCCGAATACAGTACCGCGCCGATGTAAAACGCGTATATCGCCCAGCCGCGCTGATATCCGGCCGTCTTTGTCACGGTGAACACGCAGCCCGTGAAGATATTCACTGCCAGCAGCGCCATAAGCATGAAATACAGCGAAAAGGTTATCATCATACGGTGATTTGTGCTGATATGATACCATGTTCTTGTTTCCGACATTATGAACAGCAGGTATATCACCGGTGTCAGGTTGTGGAAGATATAATAAATATTCGTAAAAACGGTCACGACAACAACATCCATGTTACTGAGCGGAAAATCCGACGCAACGATACCGCAGACGAGATCCGCGACCGCGGTTATGAACGACGATACGACCATGGTGTTGAAAAGCTTGTTGGAATGACCATATACCATCTTTCTCACGAAAGCTGACAAAAGGATCATTATGTATATCGGTACAGCAACAATGTCGAGGTACACAACTCTGTCCATACTGTCATCCTTTCGGTAAAAAATCATATATAATAATTATACCATATTAAAACCCTGTATCTCAATTGGTTTTTGTGATTTTCTCTATAAATTACAAAATTGTTGAAAATATTTGTTGAATATCACGGTTGCTGCTCCGGCGATTAAATATCGTGATCACCCGGATAACTCACCGTAGAGTGCAGTTTGCTTTCGCCCGCGAGTTTGCTGAGTGCTTTTAACGAGGCTCTCTGCCTGCGGTGCGACCTACTTTCCGTCTGCAGGTGCGGAGAAGTATGGCGTCTCGTACCGAGCCGCTAAAGGACCGATGCAGGAAGCATCGAAGGCGGTCTGCCAAAAGCGCGCACGATGCGCGCTACCAA
>JAFTAG010000035.1 GCA_017458655.1 Ruminiclostridium sp.
GAGCTGTATTCCTCCCGACATTCGCGGGTTTATCTCGAGCAGATACGGCGTATCATCAAGCATACGGAACTGTATATTGCAGGGGAACCGCGGCTTAAGGCGCGACATTATCGCCTCACAGGCGGCAAGGATACCCTCGTCGTAGCGGACGAACTCATGTCGGCCGAAGCTTTTGAAGCGCGGTATTATGACATTCCCGTTATCGGCGGCGAAGCAGTCCGCGCTGATCTCCGTTCCCGGAAGATACGGCATCAGCATTATCTGCTTTTCGCCCGCGTGTTCGTCGAGATACCCGCACAGCTCGTCGTATGTGACCTCGGCGCTCACATAGCAGCGCAGGTCGATATTGCGCCGCTCGGTGATCTTACGGAAGCTTAGCGCGCCCTCATCTACCGCGAACTTCACACACAGCCGCTCATAGCGCTCGTGCAGCTCACCGTAACACGCTTCAAAGCCCGCGCGGTCGGTGAAAATGCGGTACTCCGGGACGTTTATCCCGTCAACGCCGCGGAAATACTCATAGGTTTTTCTCTTGTCGGCAAGCAGCGAAACAAGCTCATACCGCTCCGCCATAACTTTCACGCCTATAGCTTCAAACTCGCCGATACAGCGGCTTATCTCGGTCATCTGCCGACGCGGGACGAACACATCGACAGCGTGCTCCCGACAGAACGAAAGGCAGAAGTCGATGTATTCCCGCCCGCTTATATCGGGCTCCGCGTACCATTCGTCGCACGCGCCCTGCAGCACAGCGAAAGGGTTGCGCGACGAGCCGACAACACAGATGTCACAGATGTCACCGCCCTCCCGCATAAGCTCCATAATGTTGTATGCGGTGCTGAACCAGTGATTGAACCATACACGAACCATAAGAAACTCCATAAATATACCGGCCGCTTAGGAAGAACACCGGCCGAGGTACACCCGCTCATTTCCTGCCGAGACAAGCGCGTTCACAAGGGCATTCTCCGCCTCGCCGGGAATATCCCGGCTGTCGGTGAGTATCACCGCGCGGTCGTATTTTTTCAGATCATATATAAATGTGCGCCGCTCCCGCTCATAGAACGACGGCAGCTCATACCGCCTGTGCAGCGGGTAACTCGTGTCGCTGCTGACGGCAATGGGGCTGCGCGTGGTCGAATGCGACACCGCTGTGATACCGCGCTTTTTCAGCTCGTCCGCAAGCACAATAGCCGGGTACATAAACTCCTCCGTGCCGATAACTACAGCCGTTTCCCCCGAGGCAAAACCAAGCCTGTCAGCGATATCCGCGCACAGCGAACCGCACACACACCCGTATTCCCCGCCGTCAAGCGGCTTTCTCGCGTCGGGGAACTCCCCCGCGTCAAACCGCGTAAGCTGCACCTTCGGCGTCGAGATATCCGGCTGCACATAAAGCCCGTCCGCGGGGATATCCCGCACGGCCTGCTCATAGCCCGAGTTGTCGAGCTTGTGCAGATACAGTATGTCTATGCCGCGCTGCGCGAATATATGCTCATGCTCCGCGGTCATTCCGTTGAGCAGAGAGACCGCCGAAAACTTTGTCACAGCGGGGAATTCCCGCCGCAGCACATCTATTATATTGAGTATCGTTTTTCCCGTGGTGATCTCGTCATCGACGAGCAGGACGCGCTCCACGCCGCCCATGAGCGTATCGGAGCCGCTGCGCACAAGCCGCTGTTCGGTGGCATGGCTGTGCTCCTCGCTGAAATACAGGAATTCGCAGCCGGGCACGTTCTCGCGTGTGGTCTGTATGTACCGTGAGCCCGTTCCGGAAGCGACCGCTGCACCTATCGCGGTGGCAGTCTCGGCAAATCCCACCGTGAGCAGCTTCTCCGGCGAAATGCCGCGGTATGTCTCCCTTACCTTATCGGTAAGCGCACCGAAAAGGCGCAGAGCCTCACAGGGGTCGGCGGCGATATGCTTCGCTTGTGACCGGTTCACTATGAGAAATCCGCGCCTGTTGTTGTTTTCTCGTTTTGCTATAGATATAAAAGTGTCCATTTCCGTTATGCCGAACTTACCCCTTTGCTTCCGGATCACAGGAGCTCTTTCAGCCTTTCTTTTCTTCGCTCTCTATGATAGATTTGAGTTCCTCGATATACTTCATATCGCCGCTCTCGATGTAGCAAATTATCTTATTTATCTTCTCATCTGACCAGTTGATATAGTGCATACCTTCAATAAACCTGTAAACCTCCGACATTGTCATTTTGTTCATCCCCTTTCATATCTCAACGCTTTCGGTTCCATATCCGACGCTTACAGGCGCGCATCGTGCGCGCTTTGGGCATCAGAAGCACGGCCTCCTGACGTGTTGTCGCACAAAGGAACCGGGTCAGGAGTTTGAGGATAGGGTAGAGCCCTATCCCCATGCGCGTAAGCGCCGTCTCGAGCGTCAGCGGCTCTCGCTCCCACGCTGTCTCGCTCACTCGTACTTAGCGGCGAGCTCGGTTATGCTGTTGTCGGTAGTTCCCTGCCCGATAGCGCCGAATTTCCACTCGCCGTCCTTGCGGTACAGCTCCCCGAACACCATTGCGGTCATTCCGGGGTAATTGTCCGAGAGGTCGTATCTTGCGAGCTCGGTATTGTTGCTGCCGTCAACTATGCGGATAAAGGCGTTCTGTATCTGGTCGAACGTCTGGCCGCGCTCTCTTGCCTGATAGATGTTCACAACGAACACTATCTTCTCGTACTGCGCGGGGAGCGCCGAGATATCCACGACTATCTGCTCGTCGTCTCCCTCGCCGTCACCGGTGAGGTTGTCGCCCATGTGCTGCACAGCGCCGGACATATGCTTCAAACCGCCGAAGAACACGATATCGTTCTTATGGGCGAGCTTGCCGTTGGTAAGCAGCAGAGCGGACGCATCGCAGTCGATATCGGCCTGCTTCTTCGCGAAAAGTCCGCGTTTCTGCTTGACCGCGTCCCAGCCGAGACCTACTATCACCTTTTTCAGCCCGGCGTTATCCTTTGACAGGCTGACCTTCTGCCCTTTTTTAAGACTTACTGCCATTGTGCCGCCCTCACTTACTGCGCATCAATGCCGTAGTTGGCGCAGAGAGCCGCAAGGCCGCCCTGATAGCCGCTGCCTATGGCGTTGAACTTCCACTCGCCGTTGTTCTTGTAAAGCTCGCCGAATACCACCGCGGTCTCGATCGAGAAATCCTCGCCGAGATCGTAGCGCATGATCTCCTCGTTCGTGTCGGCGTTGACTATGCGGATATAGGCGTTGTTGACCTGACCGAAGTTCTGGTGGCGCTGATCCGCCTCATAGATAGTCGCGGTGAACGCTATCCTTCCGAACTGCGCGGGGACCTGCTGGAGCGCAACAAGTATCTGCTCGTCATCGCCCTCTCCGGCGCCCGTTCTGTTGTCGCCCATGTGCTTTACGCTGTGGGAAACGTGCTCCAAGTTGCCGTAGAACACGAAATCGTCCTGCGAAGACACCTTACCGAAGTCGGTCAGCAGGAACGCGGCCGCGTCGAGGTCGAATTCCCCGCCGGTGTCAAACTGGTTGATATCCCAGCCGAGGCCGACGATAACGTTGGAGAGTCCGGGATTGTCCTTTGTAAGGCTTACTTTCTGTCCTTTGCTCAAATTGATAGGCATATTGTTTTCCTCCTTCAGGAATATTCTTATGGGCACCTCTAAAAACCTCTTGCCGCCCATTCGCACCGCCCTAAAGCCGTCATATTGCACAAATTTTCCTTGACATACGACAGTATGCCTGCGAAAAATTTGTACAATCTGCCGACTTTATGTCGGCACGCCTGAA
>JAFTAG010000036.1 GCA_017458655.1 Ruminiclostridium sp.
AGGCGTGCCGACATAAAGTCGGCAGATTGTACAAATTTTTCGCAGGCATACTGTCGTATGTCAAGGAAAATTTGTGCAATATGACGGCTTTAGGGCGGTGCGAATGGGCGGCAAGAGGTTTTTAGAGGTGCCCTAAAGATAATCACGAAGAAAGACCTTGCGCCGTTTCTGCTGTTTTTCTATATGATGCTGTTTGCGTTCGCGGCGCTTCTCGTTGAGCAGGACAGAGGGGATATGCTGCCGCTGGCGTTCGATTCCGGCGGTGTTACTACCGGACCGATAACCGTTCCGTTCATTATAGCGCTCGGTGTCGGTATCGCTCTGACAGTCGGCGGCAGAAATGCCGACGAAAACAGCTTCGGTCTTATATCGCTGTGCTCTGTCGGTCCGATAATTGCAGTTCTCGCGCTGTCGCTTACAGCGAACGGAGAGCTTAAATATGCACTTCCCGATTATTCCGTCGAGAACAAGCTCGGTATCGGGTTCTGGGAAACTGCGCTTGAAACGATGTGGGACGTTGGAAAGTCACTGTCACTGATACTCGTTTCATTCGGAATACTGCAATTTACGATACTGAAGCTGCCGAAGAAAAAGCTGGTGCAGATTCTTGTCGGCATAGCATACACATTCGCGGGATTGGCGATATTCCTTACTTCCGTTGCAGTCGGGTTTATGCCCATAGGCTTCAAGCTCGGCACGGAGCTTGCCGAAAGCGGTAACACCGGACTGATAATATTCGCTTTCGTAATAGGAATGGTGACAGTACTTGCAGAGCCAGCCGTTCATGTTCTGAACAAGCAGGTCGAGGATATAACCGGAGGCTCGGTCACAAAGAAAGAAATGATGATAGCGCTTTCGCTCGGTGTGGGTGCGTCTGTCGGGCTTTCGATAATCCGAATAATCTTCGGTTTTTCGCTGTTGTATTATTTAATACCCGGATATCTGATCTCGCTCGGTCTGTCATTCTTTGTTCCAAAGCTGTACACGGCTATTGCTTTCGACTCCGGCGGTGTTGCGAGCGGTCCGCTGACATCGAGCTTTATTCTGCCGCTTGCGACCGGAGCCTGCGCTGTATTGCAGGGCGAGAACAGCATTTTATACTGCGCGTTCGGCATAGTGGCTATGGTAGCTATGACGCCGCTCATAACGATACAAGTCCTCGGCTTCAAATCCGTAATAGCCGAAAGAATGAGGAAACGTATTGCTATGGCTCGTATTCTGTCATCTGATGATTCACAGATCATCTACTTTGAATAGGAGATATAAATGCCGACATTACCGATATTCCCCGAACGAACGGGTGATACGACCAAAAAGAATATTGCACCCATAAAGCTTGAACTTTTAGTCACAATTGTTGACAGGAAAAAAGCGGAGTTTTATGCTGACATTATCCAGTCGTTTGAAGTAAACTTCCAATTTCTCGAAGATGCTCGTGGTACTGCAAAATCCGAAATACTCGACTATCTCGGATTGACCGAAAGTGAGAAGACTGTTATTTTCAGCGTAGCACGAGAAGATAAAGTCGATGATATAATGTTCGCACTCGATATGCGTTTCCGCTCGATCAAAGGCGGTAAGGGTGTAGCGGTATCAGTGCCGCTGACAAGTATGATAGGATCTACCGTTTATGCCTTTCTGTGCAATGCGGTAGGAACAGTAAACGGGGGTGCAGCCGTATGAGCGATAAAAGCTATGAGATGATTTTCTGCATAATCAATTCGGGATTTTCCGAGACAGTTATGGACGCTGCGCGTGAAGCCGGAGCACGAGGCGGCACAGTTGTCCGCGCGAGAGGAACAGCAGGCAAGGAAGCGGAGGAATTGTTCAAGATCACCGTCCACCCCGACAAGGAGGTCGTGATGATACTTGTCCCCAAGGATATTAAAGATGATGTTTTGTCCGCGATATACAAGTCCACGGGTATTGATACCGCCGGACAAGGTATTGCGTTCTCCGTTGCGGTGAATAGGACGGTGGGATTGGGATAACAGCATATCCGAAAAATATGCAACAAAAAACCGTCGCTGTACTTGACAACGACGGAAAACTGTGGTATAATAGCTTTAGCAACAGAGCAAATGCAGTTTGTTCTCGGAGCAGTCAGTTGTTATGAAACAACCACCGTTACCTCTCGAAAAGCACGGTGGTTATTTCTTTTTATTTGCGACGGTTTTTATACCATACACGAAAGAAATATATCAACGCTCCGATTTGCGAAGCAATAATGAGTATCATATGTATTGCTTCACCTAAAAGTTCGAGCAATACGAATAATTCACCCATATTCATCGCTCCTTTCACAGACTCACCCTGATGTCAAGGCTGTGTGCTGCTCCGAGAGCGACAAAATCCACCTTTGCTTTACCTTGTGCGTCAGCCGCCACAAGTTTTGCTTAATTATATCATATTTCGATACAAATTGCAAGACATTTATGAAAAATCTCTCCGACAACTCGTTTGCCGGAGAGAACAGTTTATTCATTTAATATTTCAAGTATGAATGCTGCGCCGAGTCTGAATCCTCTCTCAAAGTCAGCCTCGCATTCAAGCTGTGCCTCTATGTGGAGCGCGTCTTTATATATAAGCGCATTGACCCGCTTTGCGAAATCCTTCTGCACCTGTTCTGCAAGCAGCTTGTCCGAGATCATCTTCCGCACGGTCTGAATATCTACCGCGCCGTCGGTATTGTAGAACTTCCCGTCAACGAATTTCATCGGGTGTTCTTTAAGGAACTCGTTGCAAAACGCTACTTCATACACATCTTTTCCGTCATACCATATACATCTGCCTTTGTTCTTTATGCCCATTACGCTGTCCTTTCTTTCAAGGGGGTACGCATAGTGTACCCCTTTTGTAATTTCGGTCGTATTCTGCCAAATTGCTTCAATCTGTCATAATAGCGTCGGAACTGTCCTGCATTCTCTGTGATGAACGCCACCCGCTCCTCATCTGTGAGGTCGAGCAGCGTATCCCACAAGTATTCAACGTAGCCTCCTTTAGTTTTTTCTGCACGTTGTTGTTTGTTTTATCTAAAGAGCAGGGTCACCTGCGCTTTTTCATTACCAGCGCTTCTATCACCATAAGTATCGCGTACATCACTATTCCGACGATACAGGCGGTGACGATATAC
>JAFTAG010000264.1 GCA_017458655.1 Ruminiclostridium sp.
GCAGCTCCGACTGGTAATTTTCGTAATGCCTTTCGCCCCAAGGGTCGATATCGTTCTGCCAGTCGATGCAGTCCTTGTGCTGAGTTATAGCTCCACCGCCGCCGTACTCACTTATGCAGATCGGGCGGCTTTCTTTTTCGGTATGATACCTGTCACACCATTCTCCGAACATACCGGCAGGTCCTGCGTCGTGATACCAGCCGAAATATCTGTTATACCCGACAACATCTCCGGGCAATTCAAGGAACTTCCCCCAGAACTGCGCATCTGCGAATGTCTTCAGCCGTGTGCTGTCCTCGGTATTCGCAAGCTCGTTCAACTCCTTATACAGGGCGAATATTTCATCATTCAGCTGGTGCAGCTCGTTGGAAATCCCCCACACTATAATACTTGGGTGGTTGTAGTTCTGCCGTATCAGCTCACGAAGCTGCTGGCGGGCATTTCCGGCAAATCCTCCGTCAATTTTCAGATCGTCGCCGGCTGCCATTCTGTTTACTATCCCGATCTCCGTCCACACGCACAAGCCGAGCCTATCGCAGAAGTCGTATTCATTCGCAGAGTGCTGGTAATGCGCCATTCTCACCGCTGTGCAGCCAAGTTCGCACATCAGTCCATAGTCACGCCTGCGCTGCTCGTCCGTCATTGCCCAGCCGTTTTCATAGCTGTCCTGATGATAATTCACTCCGTGCAGATCGAGGTGTTTCCCGTTCAGAAAAAATCCGTGCTCGGGGTCGATGCGGTATGTTCTGACACCGAAGGACTCACGGACATTGTCGATAACATTTCCGTTATTGCAGAGCTTTATTTCTGCGCTGTAAAGGTACGGATCCCTGCGCCCCTGCCAAAGCCTTACATTATCAATATGGACGGAAAGGCAAACCTCGCAGTTATCTGTAAAACCGACCTGCGCGGCAGCTTCACTGAGCTTTTCATTTTCATCATAAATTTCAGCGCAAACCGTCATTTTCTCCGGAGCTTTACCGGCGTTTTCAAGCAGCACTCTGATATTCACATCGCAGCTGTTTTCCGTGATATTCACAGGCGTGATGTATACTCCCGATGAGCCGCAGTCGCACAGTGCAATATGTGCCGCAGGAACGGAGATCAACCGTACGGAACGATAAAGCCCGCCCATTTTGGTAAAATCTCCCTGATCGGTTATCGGTGCTATGTAAGTTGTGGGAGCATTGCTCACGATAACAGAGAAGATATTCTCGCTGTCCGGAACGAGCAGCTCTGTAATGTCAAATCTGAATAAGGAATATCCGCCCTCGTGACTGCCCGCAAAACTGCCGTTCACATACAGTCCGGCGGTGGTGTTCGCTGCACCGAATTCTATAAAATTCCTTTTGTCTTCAATATCTTCCGCGCTCAGAAAAAGGTGCTTGCGATAGCATACCTTGCCGCGGTAATAATTCTCGCCGCCCTCGCAAACGCCCGATCTACCGGATACACCGTCCACGGCATTGTATGTATGCGGTAGATCGACACACTCCCACCCACTGTCGTCGTACCCTGCCGCAGTCACATCAACTTCTGCAGTACCTCCATTATCGGGCAGCTTCTTAAACCGCCAGTTCTCGCTTATATCGGTTACAATTCTCATGTCTGTTGCCTCGTTTCGATTCATAGCATATAATAATTATATCACACTGTATGACATATTTCAAGCATAAACACAGAATGCTGACGCTGTGCAAATCAAAGGCTTCCGAATATTACTTTGCAAGCATATAGCAAATAGGCGTACAGTTGAATAAAGCTGTACGCTTATTTGTTAAGCAGGGAGATTTGGCTTTGTTATGCGGTTTGTTTAGAAGTATGTTTTCGACAATGTATTGCACCTCTCTTCTTCCTGCCTATAATTATACTCCTCCCAAGACCCGAAATCAACGATCAAGCCACCTGCCAACGAATGAAAATAACAGTTGAAAATCAGTCAAAACAAACAAAAAGCCTGCGCATCGTGTGACACGCAGGCTTATGTACATTATTTGCTCTCGTCCTTACCGAGAACATCAAGCATGAACTTCGCACCAAAACGAAAACCTCTTGAAAAATCGTTCAGGCTCTCCAGCGCCGATATGGTGTGCATAAGGTCTTTCAGTTCGGTAAGCGAATTCTTAGTCTCCGGAAAACGCTTGACAAACTCATCCTCGGTCTGTGCGAGTAAAGCCAATGTCTCCTTGTACTTCTTTGTAGTTGGCACCGGCATCTCGCAGGGATTGAGTTCGCCGTAGTAGAACTGTTCAATAATGCTCTTCATAACTTGCCTTCCTTTCTCC
>JAFTAG010000265.1 GCA_017458655.1 Ruminiclostridium sp.
CCGCCCATTCGCACCGCCCTAAAGCCGTCATATTGCACAAATTTTCCTTGACATACGACAGTATGCCTGCGAAAAATTTGTACAATCTGCCGACTTTATGTCGGCACGCCTGAACGACAATAGGTTTTTAGAGGAGCCCTATGTTTTCATCTAAATACAGACACATTTGTATCTTGTCTATAGTTTGAAGCAAAAACAGTATAAAAGAGAAACGCGCAGAGCCTGATGCTCCGCGCGCTTTTTATGCAATATACTTTCAGGAGCGGCCTTTCCATACCACGCTCATTATAGTGACATCGTCGAACGGGTCGTTTTCGGGCTGGAAGGCATCTACCTCGTTTTTCAGCGTCGTGACTATCTGCTCGGGGGATTTTCCCTCTGTGCGTTCAAGCACTTTTACCAGCCTGTCCATACCGAAGCGGGAACCGTCTGCGGATTTTGCTTCGGGAACACCGTCTGTGTAGAGAAACAGGTTGTCGCCGTTTTTAAGCTGTAATGTCTCAACACTGAATTCCATATCTTCCGAAGCGGCGAGCGGCGGGTAGTTGTCTTTCTGTATGACCTCGACCGACCTTCCGCGGACACCGATAACGGGGTATTCGTGACCCGCGTTGCAGTATGTGACTATCCCGGTCTTCAGATCGAGGATACCGAGCCATACCGTGATGAACAGCCCTGCGCCGTTGTTGCCGCAGAGAATGTTGTTTACATCATAAAGTATTTTTGCGGGATCGCCGCCGAGCATCGCCTTGTCGCGCAGTACCGCCTTCGCGACAACACAGAACAGCGCGGCGGGAACGCCCTTGCCCGAGACGTCCGCCATTACCAGTGCAAGGTGGTCATCATCAATGAAGAAGAAGTCATAGAAGTCGCCTCCGACCTCCTTTGCGGGAGTCATAGCCGCGAACAGCTCAACTCTGTCATTGGCCGGAAAGTCCTTCGGGAGCATATCCGCCTGTATTTTCGTCGCAATGTTCAGTTCGGCAGAAATGCGCTCCTTTTCACCTGTTATCGATGTGATGTCGCTTATGTAGTTTTCGATGTCCTTCTCCATTTTTACCATGGCTCCGGACAGGTTCCCGATCTCATCCGATCGTTTCATCTCAACATCGGAGAACTTCTTTCTCTGCTCATTTTCGTTGATATAACCGACGGCCACGTCGGAAAGCTTGTTAAGAGGACGAATGACTGCAAAATCAATGATTATAAGGGTTATTATGCAGATAGCGACCGTTATTGCGACAAGTACCGCTGCAAGAGAAAAGATAAACGAGGACTCGTTTGCCTTTATCTCGTTCATATCGAGATCGACTGCGATAACTCCAACATATTCTCCGTTGCTGTCATAGACAGGTGCCGTGGCGGATACGAGCCAGCCGTACTCCGCGTAATTCGTGATATAAGGAGTCATGGCCTCGTGCTTTCTGGCGTGCTCCCAGTCGGCCTCTTCGGCGCTGTCTATTACTCCCGGGAGGCATGGGTCATCCTCGGCGGCATCGACAAGATACAGCGCATAGGGTCTTGAATGCTCGAAATAGTAATCCAAGGAATAGATAGAAGAAAGCGTGGAAATTCCGGCTGTCTGAGTCTTGCTGAGCTGCTCATGTATCTTCTTGAATTCGGGCATATCCGTGATCGATGAAAATTTTTCAAGCTGTGCGTTGAATTCATCGCTGCCCCAGTCGTCGCTCAGGACGACCTCATCTTCCGGTATAGTCTCAAGCACCTCGAATATCTTGTCCCTTACGGCCTTCATAGCGTCGCCATCGACCGTGAACGATGCGGTGAGCGCAAGGTCGCTCGCCTGATTCTTGAAGTTGATCTCATTGGTCTGTGAGAATCTCAGCGCGCTCATAAGGATAGAAACGGTACAAAGGACCGCAGATAATACTATGATTATCAAGACGGATTTCAGCTTAAGAGGAAACTTTACTTTGTTGTAGTTTTTCATAGCTATGCCCCATTCATTTTAAACATCATAAACGCGCTCGTGAGGAAGCCGTTCTCCTCGGAGTACGCCCTGTCATTGTTATTTCCGGAAAAGGGCACAGTTATGGCGCTTGATCATTTGTCCGGAACGCAGCACACAGTCATAACCGTGTCAGCACTTTTCGAGAAATGTTACATAAAAACACTATAAATTATAGCATAAATTGGGCGGTTTGTCAATATTTTGCTCCGATTCTCAGGCATTTTTGTTGATTTTTTTCGGGCATTCGGCGAGGTGAGATATGGGGCTGCTGCCGATATAGCGGCGCTTTTGTATAACTGCACAAAATGATTTGGCGAAAATGACGGTATCACTGCGGCTTGTCGGTAACGCCGAAATATGCGCACCTCCAGCCGCCGCTTGTCTTTACAAAGCGCATATCGTTGACATATCTGACTTCATCGGTCGGTTTACGGGTCTCATAGTCGATATTATAGCAGGTCTCCCGTATAATTATCTCGTCGTCGGTATTTTTCGGCACCGTATATTCCGGATAGATCATCGCGCGCATCGTGCTCGTCACACCGCTGTAGTACAGCTCCCTGCCGTATCGATGCACACACGGCAGATCGGCGATAAGCTCGTCTGCGTAATCCTCCGTGAAAACGCTCTTATATCCGCTCACAAAGCTGTCCCACAGGAAGCCCGAGCAGCCCGCGTATCTCTTGCCGTCGATGAAAAGAATGGCCGCTCTCCGCGAGTCGTCCTGATAGTCGTCGCCGTAGTAATTTTTCAGCAGGCTGTCGTTTGAAAGGTCTTCATAGTCGCGCTCGGTCAGCGTACGCAGCGCATACGCCTGTCTGTAAAGCGCGGCGGCTTCTTCATTCCCAAGATCGTCAAGCATTTTGTCAAGGTGTTCGAGCTCAGCCTCGGTAAACTGCGAAAAGGCGTTACTTGCAACATCTGTGACGCTCCACTCGCCGAGCATATCCTCGGGAAGCTTTTCTCCGCCGATGATATACTGATCGAGCTTCGCCGTGAATGCCGCCCATGACTCCTCCGCCATATCGTTCCCGAGGCCGCCGCCGATGAACGCGTCTTCATAAAGCGGCAGTTTTTCGACTATCATCTCCGGCGTTACCCCGGCGGCTCGGTAGTCCTCGGCAGTGTGGTAATAGAGCCACTTCGGAGAGATAACATAATCATTCTCCCTTACCCATATCGAGCAGTCCGAGATGAACAGCGGTATTATCGCCGCTTCGTCGCCGGAGACCAGCGCGTTTATCTCCTCCTCCGAGAATATCATTTCGCGGCAGTTCATTATCGCCCCTTCGTTTTTGTTTTCCTCTGCCGATCTTAGCCTTTCCTGCCACTTTTCGTTATGCGTGCCGATCTTTTCTTCGATCTCCGCGGCTGTATAGCCCAGCGCCTTGATATCGCCCGCGATGCAATTGTTATCGTACAGCGTATATGGCGTTCTCACGGTCATAAGGTACTGCTGCTGTTCGTTATATCCTTCACGGTCTCTGTCGCCGAATATCCCTATGAATTTCGTTTTCCACTGCGACTCGAACGACATATGGTCGTAGTCCTGCTCTATCGGGAACGGACGCGGCATAGACGTGTCGGTGATCTGCGACAAGCGGTCGGCGGTGTCCGCGTAGCTGCGCAGCTTCGCACCGAACGCTTCCCAGGCCTCGTCCGTAAGCCCGAGCCCTTCATACATCGTCATATTCTGCAATATCGTCTCCGGGCGTATGCCTGCGGCCTTGTAGTCCTCGATCGTGTGATAGTAGAGCCACTGCGGGCAGAACACGTTCTCGCCGACGATGACAGTATATTCCGTCGCAAAAGCTTCCGCGATCCAATATCTGTCGCCCGCTCTCAGCTTATCTGTCTCATACGGGTTGAAGATCATATCCCCGGCATTGTCGAGCGTGCGGTAGTATTCGTTGTTTTCCTCTATCGCGCCGCACACGTCGTCGGCGGACAGGTCAAGCCTTGTCATCCACGAATAAAGGTTGAAATTGTCGTCGAGGGTATAAGGGGTCTCTGCACGGCAGAGTGTGTAATATTCCATAGGTTCATCTGCTTTTTCCTTATCGGGCAGCTCCGTCAAGCGGTTTGAGACCGTTGTAAACCTGTTTGTCCATTGAGAATAGAATGCACTGTAATGCTCCGGGTCGTTATAGGGGTACGGCTCGGGCATGGAGGTGTCCGTTATCTGCCCGAATGGGTCGGCTTCGGACGGATCTGCGAGCGCCTCGACCGCAGAAGTGAGATACGGGTCGTTTGTTGTGCTGACAGTCGTTGACGCCGTGATATCGGGACAGGTGAAGCTGTACTTCTGTGTGTCGCTCTCGCGGACGCCGTCTGCATTGTATTCAACGTTTACCGTGTATGTCCTGCCGGGCTCGAGCTTTACACGCACAAAGCTATAGACAAGATAATTATAGCTGTCGGCTTCCGCGGCGGGCTGCGCCGAGCATGAAGGCTCGCACTCCTCTCCCTCGACATTTATCCACAAGGCAGGATAGGGCACATCATCACTGCCGCTGTACAGCAGATTAAATGCCGCATTCAGACTTGTGCCGTCATAAGAAAGCTTGGATAATCCGACAGACGCGCTGCCGAACTCTATCGTCCTTCCGTATGCCTCGCTTATGTCCGGCAGCTTGTCATCTTCCGGTCTGTATATCGCAGTCGAAACTCCCGGTCTGTCGGGCTCCCTGACCGCTATCCTGTCCCAATTTCGCCAAAGCCACACAGCGGCGCCGGTAATGAGCGCAGCGACAGCGGCGATACCGATAGCGTGGGTGATATAGTATCTCCGAAGCTCCTTTTTGCTCACTCTTGCCGGCTGTACTACAGTCAGCCCGCGGACATCGGCGGCCTTGGCTCTGTTGCCCGGAAGAGGCATTGCAAGCTCGATGTACCTGTCGTCGAGCTCGCCTATGATATCCATAAATATATCTTCGCGTCTCATATACCGATACCCTCCTTTTCGAGCTGTTCGCGCAGCTTCCCGCGCATACGCTGCAGGCTCATTTTGACCTTTCCCTCGGTCATATTCAGGTCGTGAGCAATTTCGGCGCAGGTACGGCAGTAAAAGTACCGCCGCATAAACATTATCTGTTTCTCCCGCGGCAGCGCCGACAGGAATTTTTCGACCGCCCTTCTGACGGCCATGCGGTCTGCGGCGCCTTCGATGCTTTCCGGCGACGGTAAGCAGTCAGCTATCTCGTCATAGCCGACCGTGCCGTAACCGCCGCCGTACTTTGAAAAGGAGCGGTGCCGTAGCAGGTCTATCGCGATATTCCGCAGGATGCGCAGCACAAAAGCGCCGAGCCTTGCGGGCTTTTGCGGCGGGATAACGTCCCACACCTTCAGATATGTATCGTTTGTGCATTCCTCGCTGTCCTCGCGGTTCCCGAGAATGCCGTATGCCGTTTTCCGGCAGCATTCGCCGTATTTTTTGTCCGTCTCGGCTATAGCGTCCTCCGAACGGGCAAAGTACAGTTCTATTATCTTTTCGTCGTTCATTTCCGTCCTCCCGCATGCAGTTTTTTTCCTCTGTAAATAATGACGAAAAAAAGTGCCGGAACGTAACGCTTTTTCGGAAAAAATTTTTAATATCTGATGAATTAAAACTAAAAAATGGCTCAAACCGCTTGGTTGAGCCATTTTGCTTGGCGCAGAAAGAGGGATTTGAACCCTCGCGCCGGTTTCCCGACCTACTCCCTTAGCAGGGGAGCCCCTTCACCACTTGGGTATTTCTGCAAGTGCCGACAACAAATATATTCGGTTTGGGCGAATACGGGAAAGTTCTGGCGGAGAGGGTGGGATTCGAACCCACGGTCCCTTGCGGGATCACCGGTTTTCAAGACCGGCTCCATAAACCACTCGGACACCACTCCATACCGCTTTACGGGCAGAGTATAAAATTGACCCGATTGCCTTACTATTCTAACACATTTTTCCGAAATAGTCAAGTGCTTTTTGCAAAAAAGTCAAAATTTTTTAAAATTCGTGTTCCGAAGCACGGAAAAGCGCTGTTTGGGCGGCAATTGACGCCCGCGTGACATAATCCCCGGGCTCGGGGAATACAATTGAAAGACAAGCCGGGCGGGGGTGGTATCATTGAATGAGCGCGAGCTTATCATATCGGAGCTTGAGAGGGTGAGAGCGATGCTTTACAAGAACGAGCAGCTTTACGACCTTGCGTCGGACGAAACGGAGACGGAGGCGCTGATATATGAGTGCAAGGCGCTGCGGCTGCGGTACTCGGCGCTTATTGTGAAAGCCCGCGAGCTCGGCATAAGGTCGGAAGGGTGGGACTTGAAATGACTGAGACGGTGCTGCTGATCGTATCGGCGTTCATCATAGCGCGGCTGTACGGGCGCACGGAGCGTCCGAAGCTGTATGCTTTTCTGGGAGCGACCTGCGGGGTGCTGACGCTTATCGGCGGGGAACTGCTGCTTCATCGCGGGCTTTCGGGGATAAACATCTGCAATTCGGCGCTCGCGGTGCTGCTTGGGATCCCCGGAACGCTGCTGCACCTGCTGCTCCCGGTGATATGATCCCCCGGTAACTCATCATAAAAAGAAGCGCGAAGCGCAACCACAACTATTCAATATTCATTATTCATTCTTCACTATTCACTGACATGGAAATAATGAATAGTTATGGTGAGTTAAATGGGTGATCGCTAAGAAAGGACAAACTATGACATATCGGATAATGACGGGTGAAGCGCAGGCGGTGGAGCTGCCCGCTCAGCCGGAGCGTATCCCGGACAGGCCGGAGGTGTATATCCCGACGGAGACCGCAGAAGCTCCCGCGGCAGGGCGCGCTTCACAAAGACCGGCAAGACGGCGCGCGGGGTACGGCAGTACGCTTGTTGTACGGTTTTTTATTGCGGCAGCGCTTCTGGCGGTGATATATTTCGGGAGGCTGTGGGGGAGCGGCCTGTTCGGTGAGTATTGCGCGAAGGCTGCGGAGCTGTTCGGGTGAGGTTTGAAGCGGGATTTTCCTTCTTCGCGGTAACAGGCTTTCTGATATGCACCGACCGCGGGGGAACGGTATTCCTGTGTCTGCTGTCATGCGCGCTGCACGAGCTCGGCCATCTGGCGGTGATGCTGTGGGAGCGCCGCCCGCCCTCGTTGATACGCCTTTACGGCGGCGGGATACACATATCGGGCGGGAGCACGAGCGTTCCCGCGGTCATCGCGGGCTGTACGGCCAATCTCGTACTGTTCGCGGTATTCGGCCTCCCGTCGTGGGAAAGCCGCGCTCTCCGGCTGTTCGGGGCGTTCAACCTGCTTATCTGCCTGTTCAATCTGCTGCCGATACGTGAGCTTGACGGGAAGCTTCTGCTGGACAGGCTGCTGCTCCGGGCGCTCCCGGCGGAAAAAGCCGTTCGGGTATCGTCCGTCTGCGAGAAAGCTGCGGCTGCGGCGATGCTTCCTGCGGCACTTTTTCTTGTTTTCACCGGAAAACTTAATTTTTCCGCAATAATTTTCTTCTTTTACCTCTCGGCAGTTGAAATTTTCGAAAAAATATAGTATAATATTATCATTGCATTAGGAGCAGTGGCTATAGCCTTAACTGCGAAGCCAATAAAGTTTTTGGAAAGAGAGAGGGATCCGGGGAGAGAGAGGAGAACCTTTTCTGAAGAAAAGGTTTCCTCTCTTTCCCGGTCTCGAGCCGAAGGCGGCCTCTTGTTCCGGACTCTGAAAGGATATAAGGATGTACAAAGACAAGCTTGACAAGATACTGCTGAAAGTTCAGAAGCCGTCGCGGTATATCGGCGGTGAGCTGAATTCTGTCGAAAAAGACCCGCAGAGCGTGAAAATGCGGTTTGCGTTCTGCTTCCCGGACACATACGACATCGGAATGTCGCACCTCGGTATGAAGATACTCTATTCGCTGATAAATTCGGTGCCGGAGTACCTTTGCGAGCGTGTATTCATGCCGCTGCCCGATATGGAGGAGCAGATGCGCAATAACGACATACTGCTCTACGGCCTTGAAACGCTCGAGCCTATAAAGCAGAGCGATTTTATAGGCTTTACGCTGCAATACGAGCTCTCCTTCTCCAATATCCTTGCTATGCTCGACCTTGCCGGCCTGCCGGTTTATGCCAAGGACCGCCCCGACCTTACGCCGATAGTCTGCGCGGGAGGGCCTTGTGTCTGCAACGCCGAGCCGATAGCGGATTTCCTCGACCTGTGCATTCTCGGCGAGGGCGAGGAGGTGGAGCTGGAGCTTATGCGCCTTCTCGAACAGTGCAAGGCGGAGGGCTGCACAAAGCACGAATTTCTAGTCAGGGCGGCTCAGATAGAGGGGATATACGTTCCCTCACTGTACGACGTGCAGTATAACGACGACTGCACCGTAAAGAGCATCACCCCGCTCGAGGGCGCGCCTGCAAAAGTCAGAAAGCGCGTGATACGCGACTTCGATAAGGTATATTACCCCGAAACGTTCGTGGTGCCGTTCTCGGAGATAGTCCACGACCGCGCTATAGTGGAGGTCCTGCGCGGCTGCATACGCGGCTGCAGGTTCTGTCAGGCGGGGTATCTGTACCGCCCGTTCCGCGAAAAAACTGTCGAAACGATAGAGAAAGAGACGATATCGGTCTGCGAAACGACGGGCTATGACGAAGTATCGCTCACGTCGCTGAGCACGAGCGACCACAGCGAGATAGAGCGTATGCTCGCCGCTCTCGCCAATTACAGCGATGCCGCCCGCGTGAACCTCTCGCTCCCGTCTATGCGTATCGACCGTTTCAGCGAGGAGCTTCTCGACCGCATAAAGAGCGTCCGCAAGAGCGGTCTCACCTTTGCCCCGGAGGCCGGCACACAGCGTCTTCGCGACGTTATCAACAAGAATATCACCGAGGCCGATATAATGAAAGGCTGCCGCATAGCGTTCGAGGGCGGCTACACCGCGGTAAAGCTGTATTTTATGCTCGGGCTGCCCACCGAGACAACAGAGGACATCGAGGGCATTGCGGAGCTTTGTCAGCGCATCATCGACCTCTACTACTCGCTTGAAAACCGTCCGAAGGGCAAGGGCATAAAGATATCGGTGTCGCTGTCAACGTTCATTCCCAAGCCGTTCACGCCGTTCCAGTTCGAGCCGCAGCCCACCGAGGACGTTATAATCGAGCGTCAGAAGCACCTCAAAGAAGTGATAAACCTCAAAAAGGTGCAGGTCAGCAGCTCGCATTTCGATGTCACACACCTTGAAGCCGCGCTCGCAAGAGGCGACAGACGGCTTTCCGCAGTGATATACGCCGCGTGGAAGAAAGGCTGCAAGCTTGACGGCTGGACGGAATATTATCAGTATGACAAGTGGCTCGAAGCGTTTAAAGACTGCGGTATCGACCCCGCGTTCTACGTCAACCGCACACGGCCGTATGACGAGGTGCTTCCGTGGGAGCACATGGACGTGCTGGTGACGAAAGAATTCCTGATACGCGAGAACAAGCGGGCTCACGAGGCACAGACCACGCCTAACTGCCGTGAACGCTGCTCCGGATGCGGTGTGAACAAA